>NZ_JBQGCX010000924.1:0-12201 GCF_052038725.1 Actinosynnema sp. | reverse complement strand
TGCCCTCAGGCCGACGCCCGACCTCGCCGGTCACCTGCAGCACGAACTCCGCGCGCAGCCCGTGCGCGACAGCCTCGTCCCGGATGACGACCTGGGCGATGCCCGACGCGTCACGCAGGTCCACGAACGCGACGCCGCCGTGATCGCGCCTGCGGGCCACCCACCCGGTCAGGGTGACGGACTGCCCGGCGTGCTCGGCGCGGAGCGTCCCGGCCTCGTGCGTGCGCATCACGGGTACTGCTCTCCTCGTGGTAGATCGCGTTTGCTGTGGTCGCCAAGGCTAGTCATCGGCGGACGTCGACGCGAACCACATCCCCCTTGACACCCGCGCGGCCACCGGACGCGGCCGAGGCCGCCCCCGTTCGGGGACGGCCTCGGTGCGATCGGCGGGTCGTCAGGCGCTCGGCGGCAGGTACAGCAGGCGGTTCGGCGAGCCGGAACCGGGGCTGGTGACCTTGTTGGCGGTCGCCGTGCTGGTCAGGTAGCTGGCCACCTGCGCGGGGGTCGCCGACGGGTTGGTCGACAGGTAGCGCGCCGCGGCGCCCGCGACGTGCGGGGTCGCCATCGAGGTGCCGGAGATGGTGTTGGTCGCGGTGTTGGAGGTGTTCCACGCCGAGGTGATGGAGCTGCCGGGCGCGAAGATGTCCAGGACGGACCCGTAGTTGGAGTACGACGCGCGGGCGTCGGTGCTGGTGGTCGCGCCGACCGTGATGGCCGAGGCCACGCGGGCGGGCGAGTACGACGAGGCGTTGGCGTTGCTGTTGCCCGCCGCGATCGCGTAGGTGACGCCGGAGCTGATGGACGAGGCCACCGCGTTGTCCAGCGCGGTGGACGCGCCGCCGCCGAGGCTCATGTTGGCGACGGCGGGCTTGACCGCGTTGTTGGTCACCCAGTTGATGCCCGCGACGACGCCTGCGGTGGTGCCGGAGCCCGCGTTGTCGAGCACGCGGACCGCGACGATCTGGGCGGCCTTGGCGACGCCGTAGGAGGCGCTGGAGACGTTGGCGGCGACGTGCGTGCCGTGGCCGTTGCCGTCCTGGGCGACGGTGTCGCCGTCGACCGCGTCGTAGCCGTTGACGGCGGTGCCGCCGAAGGCGTTGTGCGCGATGCGGACGCCGGTGTCGATGATGTAGGCGCTCACGCCGGAGCCGGTGGAGGTGTAGCTGTACGAGGAGTTGAGCGGCAGCGACACCTGGTCGATGCGGTCGAGGCCCCACGACGGCGGGTTGGCCTGGGTGGCCTGGATGCTGAAGACCTGGTCCTGCTCGACGTACTCGACCGACGGGTCGGCGGCGAGGCGCTTGGCGGCGGACTCGTCCAGCGAGACGGCGAAGCTGTTGACGCTGCTGTAGGTGTGCGTCACCTTGCCGCCGAAGCGGGAGGTCAGCTTGGAGGTCAGGGCGTCGGCCGAGGAGGTCGCGGCGTAGCCGTCCTTGAGCTTCACGATGAAGCTGTTCTGGACCTTCTTCTCGGCGTCGGCCGAGAGGATCTCACCGGTGGCGGCGCTGGCCGGGGTGGCCATGACGCCCATGAGCAGCGCGGCGGTTCCGACGCCGGCCAGGTACCGGTGGTGTCGAGACTCCAACATGCGGTGTCCGTTTCTCGAATGGGTGGAACCACACGACGAACCGGTGCTTTGCAGGGACCGGTTGTCACGCAGTGCCACCTTGCCCTCGCTTACGGTTATCGACTCTAGGAAGAAAGTACGTCCGCCCGGAAGAGTGAAAGATTGCCAGTTGTCGGGGGGTTAATAAGTGCTTTGACCTGGTCTTTCTCACATGCCGAGGCATCTGCTAACGGGTGGTGAACAGCCGTTGCGCGATCCTGGGCAACGGCTGTCCACCCCCCTATCGGTCAGAGTTGCGGCGGCCAGTGGAGCAGCTTTCCGCCCCACGGCTGGGGCGTCGCCCAGGAGACGATCGCCCCGTGCACCTGGGCGGGCGTGGCGGTCGGGTGGGCGTGCAGGTAGCGGTTGGCCACGCCGGTCACCTGGGCGGTGGACATGGACGTGCCGCTGAGGGTGTTGGTGGCGGTGTCGCTGGTGTGCCAGGCCGAGGTGATCGACTGGCCGGGCGCGTAGACGTCCACGATCGAGCCGTAGTTGGAGTACGGGGCGCGGGCGTCGGTGTTCGTGGTCGCGCCGGAGGTGAGGGCGGCGGCCACGCGGGCGGGCGAGTAGTTCGCGGCGTCGCCGCCGCTGCCGCCTGCGGTGACCGAGGCGGTGACGCCGGAGGTGATCAGGGCCTGGACGGCGTTGTCGAGCGCGGCGGAGGCGGCGCCGCCGAGGCTGAAGTTGGCGGTGGCGGGCTTGACCGCGTTGAGCCGGATCCAGTTGACCGCCTGCACGACCCCGGCGGTGGTGCCGGAGCCGGTGGCGTCGAACACCCGCACCGGGCAGATGCTGGCGCTCTTGGCGACGCCGTAGGTGCTGCCCGCGATGAGCCCGGCGACGTGCGTGCCGTGGCCGTTGAGGTCCTGGGCGACCTCGTCGTTCTCGACCACGTCCCAGCCCGCGCAGATCCGGCCGCCGAACTGCTGGTGGGTGATCCGCACGCCGGTGTCCACGACGTAGGCGCGGGTGCCCTGGCCGGTGGTGGTGTAGCCGTACTGGGCGTTCAGCGGCAGGGCGACCTGGTCGAGCCGGTCGAGGTGCCACGGCGGGTTGGTCTGGACCGCGTACGGCCGGATGACCTGGTCCTGCTCGACGAGCTCGACGTCGGGGTGCGCGGCCAGGCGTCTGGCCTGGCGGTCGGTGAGGCGGGCGGTGAAGCCGTGGAACGCGCCTTCGAGCGCGCGCTCGGCCCGCACGCCGGGGGCGCGGACGCCGGAGCCGTCGAAGTCGGCGGCGGAGGCGGTGGGCTTGAGCTGGACGATGAAGCTGCCGGGGACCGCGTCGGGGGAGGCGGCGGAGAGCACCCGGCCTTCCTCGGCTGACGCGGGCGTGGCGAGCGCGCCGACCGCGAGGGCGGCGGCGAGCAGGGGGACGGGGGTGCGGGACACGGGGTTCACCTCGTTCTCGATCGGGGGACGGGGGTCAGAGGGTCGGGGGGCAGTGCAGGAGCCGGTTGGGCGAGCCGGTTCCCGGCGCGGCGACGATGCCGGGGGTGGCGTGGGAGATCAGGGCCGCCTGCACCTGGGCGGGCGTGGCGGTCGGGTTGGCCTGGAGGTGGCGGGCGACGCAGCCGACCACGTGCGGGGTGGCCACCGAGGTGCCGCCGCGGGTGACGGGGGTGGAGCCGAGTCCCGTCGAGGTGATGGCGCTGCCGGGCGCGAACAGGGCGAGGACCGCGCCGTAGTTCGAGACCGAGGTGCGGGCGTCGGTGCTGGTGGTCGCGCCGACCGTGATCGCCGAGGCGACGCGGGCGGGCGAGTGCGACGCGGCGTTGGCGTTGCTGTCGCCCGCCGGGACGCCGACGGTCAGGCCCTGGCTGATGGAGGCCACGACCGCGTTGTCCAGCGCGGTGGAGGCGACCCCGCCCAGCCCGAGGTTGACCGCGGCGGGGCGGGCCCGGCCGTTGCCGACGTAGTGGTTGACGGTCCAGTTGATGCCCGCGATGACACCGGCGGTGGTGCCGGAGCCCGCGTTGTCGAGCACCCGCACCGCGATGATCCTGGCCTGCTTGGCGACGCCGTGGATCGTCCCGGCGATGATCCCGGCGGTGTGCGTGCCGCTGCCGGTGCTGTCCTGGGCGGTGTTGTCGTTCTCGACCGCGTCGTAGCCGTCGACCGCCCGGCCGCCGAACTCGGGGTGGGCGACCCGCACGCCGCTGTCGATCACGTAGACGTCGACCCCGAGGCCGGTGCTGGTGTACGTGTACGAGTTGTCCAGCGGCAGGTAGCGCTGGTCGATCCGGTCCAGGCCCCAGGACGGGACGGGGCTCTGGGTGGTGGCGGCGGCGGTGAACCGCTGGTCCTGCTCCACGAGCGCGACCGCCGGGTCGGCGGCGAGCCTGCGGGCGGCGGCCGGGGTCAGGTGCGCGGAGAAGCCGCGCGGGGCCGCGCTGTAGACCCGGTCGGCGCGCCCGCCGTAGCGGGCCGCCAGTGCGCGGGCCGAGGCGGTGACGTCCTGGGCCGACAGCTCGGGGTCCTTGAGCTGCACGACGTAGCTTCCGGGCACGGCGAGCGCCGAGCCCTCGGCGAGCACGGCCCCGGTGGGGGCCGCCTGGGCGGGTGGAGCGGTCAGCGCCAGCCCGACGGTGACCGCCGCCACACCGGCGGCGAGGGTGTTCTTGCGCATGGCAGGTGGTCCTGTCGTTCGCAGGGAGGCGGCGGAACGGACCCCGCGTGCGGCTTGAGGGGTGGAGCCCGACCGACCGCGCGGGGTGTGCGTCCGATCACCCCGCGTCACCGACAGTAGGTGCGTTTCCCCTGGTCGGGAAGCGGCCGGACGCCCCAGCGGCAGTGCTGCGGGCGGAGTGGAACAGGGCCTTCACACGACCTCTGTTAATGAGAATTCAAACGTCCACGGCGCGTGCTATTTGCCCCGCCGATACGGTTCAATTCACACCGGGAAACCCGATCGGCTGTACCGATCGGACGTTTTAGCACGATACCGTCACTCGCCTTGTCTTGTTCGCGCGAGCACGGGAGTGGAGATGTCTGCGCAAGTCGTCGGCCGGGAATCACCGGTGGGTGATCCGGGCAGGATCGGCGGGGGCGGCGACCCGTTCGCCTGCGCATTGCGGACGGCTATCCGCGCCAAAGGGCTGAGCCTGGAACGCATCCAGCACCGGCTGCGCGGCCGGGGCAGCACCGTGAGCATCGCGGCGCTGAGCTACTGGCAGTCCGGTCGGCGCAGACCGGAGCGGCCGGACTCGCTGACCGCCCTGGCGCACCTGGAGGAGATCCTCGACCTCGGCGAGGGCGCCCTGCGGTCCCTGCTGGGCCCGCCCCGCCCCAGGGGCAAGGCGCGACCGAGGCCGGTGCCCGCGTCCAGCCCGCTGGGCTGGGTGGCGGACGCGTCCGCGTCCGAGCCGATGGCCGAGCTGCTGGCCGACGTGGACACCAGCTCCGACCACGACCTGACCCGGTTGAGCCTGCGCGACCAGGTCGAACTGGCCATGGACGGCAGCACCCGCCGGGTGCGGTCGCGGCAGGTCCTGCGGGCCGAGCGCGGTGGCGTCGACCGGGTCCTGCTCGGCTACGACACCCGCCTCCCCGGCGACCCGCTGCCGGTCATCGGCACGCTGCGGGGCTGCTCGCTGGGCCGGGTGGCCACCGACCCGCGCAACGGGCTGATGATCGCCGAACTGCTGTTCGACCGGCCGCTGCGGCGCGGCGAGCGCACCGCCGTGGAGTACGAGCTGATCTACGTGGCCCCGCACCACCCCACGTTCGACAACACGCACACCCGGCGGTTCCGGCACACGGTCAAGGAGTACGTGCTGGAGGTGCGCTACGACTCGCGCTGCCGCCCCGCGCGGTGCGAACAATTCACCTCCGGTTTGACCGACGTCGAACCCGCCGAAGTGCGGGAAACTCCGGTCGACGCGTGGGGCTATGCCTACGCGGTGGCGGTGGACTTCGGTCCCGGAGTGGTGGGCTTGCGCTGGGAATGGGCGTGAGCAGTTCCACACCAATCTGCACCTGGCAAACGCAACTCGGTCAATAGGAGCGCGGCAACCGGAGCGTGTGCTGCGCCACGAAGTTCAGGATCATTTCCCGGCTGACCGGCGCGATTCGGGACAACCGGGACGCGGTGAGCAGGGCGCCCAGCCCGTGCTCGGCGGACAGCCCGTTGCCCCCGTGCACCTGGATGGCCTGGTCCACCGCCGCGGCGACCGCCTCGCCCGCCGCGTACTTGGCCATGTTCGCCGATTCACCCGCCTCCCGGTCCCGCCCGGCGTCGTAGAGCGCCGCGGCCTTCTGGGTCATCAGCCTGGCCAGCTCCACCTGCACCGCCACCTGGGCGAGCGGGTGGGCCAGCCCCTGGTGGGCGCCGATGGGGACGTCCCAGACGGTGCGGGTGCGGGCGTAGTCGGCGGCCTTGGCGATGGCGCGGCGGGCGACGCCGGTCGCGTAGGAGGCGGCCCTGATCCGCTCCGGGTTGAGGCCTGCGAACAGCTGGTCGAGCCCGGCGGACGGGTCGCCGACGAGGGCGTCGGCGGGGAGGCGGACCTCGTCGAAGAAGCAGGTGAACTGCTTCTCCGGCGAGACCAGCTCCATCGCGATCTCGTGCCGGGTGAAGCCGGGGGCGTCGGTGGGCACGACCACCAGCGACGGGGCCAGGCGCTGCCCGGAGGCGTCGACGTGGCGGGCGACGACGAGCACGGCGTCGGCCTCGTCGACGGCGGAGATGTAGTGCTTGCTCCCGGTGAGCAGCCAGTCGTCGCCGTCGCGGCGGATCGTGGTGGTCAGGCGGTGCGCGTTGGAGCCCGCGTCGGGTTCGGTGATGGCGAAGGCCATCTTCGTGGTCCCGTCGGCGAAACCGGGCAGCCAGCGGGCCTTCTGGGCGTCGGCGCCGAACCGGGTGATCACGGTGGCGCAGATGGCCGGGGACACCACGAGCAGCAGCATCGGGCACCCGGCGGCGGCCAGCTCCTCGCAGACGGCGGCCAGGTCGCCGATGCCGCCGCCCCCGCCGCCGTGCTCCTCGGGCACGGCGACGCCGAGGTAGCCGAGCTTCCCGGCCTCGGCCCACAGCTCGTGCGTCTTGCCGCCGGAGCGGGCCTTGTCGAGGAAGTACCGCTCGCCGTAGCGGGAGGCGAGCGCGGCGACGGCGGCGCGCAGGTCGGCGCGCTCGGGGGGTTCGGTGAACGCGGTCACGGCTGCTCCTCGGGGTCGGCGGGAGTGGCGGGGTCTGCCGGGTCGGCGGTTCCGGCTGGTCCGGCGGGGGCGAGCACCACGAGCACGTCGCCCTCGGCGACCGACCGCCCCTGCGCGACGGGCACGGCGGTGACCACGCCCGCCAGCTCGGCGCGCACCCGGTGCTCGACCTTCATGGCCTCCAGCACCAGCAGCAGCTCGCCCTCGGCGACGGTCGCGCCCTCCGCCACCTCGACGCGCACGACCACGCCGGGCATGGGCGCGGTGGTGGTCCCCCTCGGCGCGCGGCGCTCGGGGACGGGGTGCCGGGGCAGCGGGGTGAGCGTGACCGGGCCGACCTCCACCCGGTCGCCGGGACCGGGCTCGCCGGACGGGTCGGGCGGCGGGTAGTGGGTGACCGGCCAGGCCGTCTCGACGCCGCCGCGCCGCAGCCGCACCACGTCCGGCCCGACCGCGACGACCTCCACGTCCAGGCTCGTGGCGATCCCGTCGCGGGTGCGCAGGTAGTCGACCTCGACCCGCTCGCCCCGGTGCTCGAAGGCGACCCGGACCGGCTGGGACGGCAGGTTGCGCCACCCGGCGGGCAGCGCGCGGGCGCGGTGGGCGGACCGGGCGAGCGCGGCGGCCAGCGCGGCGTGCCGCACGTCCACCGGCCGCGTCCCGAGCAGGTCGGCGCGGTGCTGCTCCAGGAACCCGGTGTGCGTGTCGCCCCGGCCGAACGCCGGGTGCCGCAGCACCGCCACGAGCAGGTCGCGGTTGGTGGCGACGCCGTGCAGCTCGGCCCGCTCCAGCGCGGCGGCGAGCTTGCGCACGGCGGCGGCGCGGGTGGGCCCGTGCGCGATCACCTTGGCGAGCAGCGGGTCGTAGCGCACGCCCACCGCGCTGCCCGCCTCAACGCCGCTGTCGACCCGCACGTCGCCGGGCACGTGGAACCGGCGCACCACCCCGTGCGCGGGCCGCCAGCCGCGCTCCGGGTCCTCCGCGCACAGCCTGGCCTCGATCGCGTGCCCGGACGGCGTCGGCGGCGCGTCGGGCAGCCCGGCGCCCTCGGCGATGGCGAGCTGCCAGGCCACCAGGTCGACGCCCCAGGTCAGCTCGGTCACCGGGTGCTCGACCTGCAACCGGGTGTTGACCTCCAGGAAGTGGAACGCGCCCGAGTCGTCGAGCAGGAACTCGACGGTGCCCGCGCCGGTGTAGCCGATGGCGCGGGCGGCCCTGACCGCCGCCGCGCACAGCCGCTCCCGCAGTTCCGGCCCGACCGCCGGGCTGGGCGTCTCCTCCACGAGCTTCTGGTGGCGGCGCTGGATCGAGCACTCCCGCTCCCCCAGCGCCCACACCGCGCCGCGCCGGTCGGCGAGGACCTGCACCTCCACGTGCCGCGCGCCCTCCAGCAGCGGCTCGCAGAACACCCTCCCGTCGCCGCACGCGCACGCGGCCTCGCGCCCGGCGGCGTCGACCTGCCCGGCCAGCTCGGCGGCCTCGCGCACCACCCGCATCCCGCGCCCGCCGCCGCCCGCCGACGCCTTGACCAGCAGCGGGAAGCGGTCGGCGGTGGCCGGGTCCAGGTCGGGCAGCACCGGAACGCCCGCCTGGCGCATGACGCGCTTGGCCGCGACCTTGTCGCCCATCGCGGCGATCACCTCGGGGTCGGGCCCGACCCAGGTCAGCCCGGCGTCGAGGACCGCCCTGGCGAAGGCGGCGTTCTCGGACCGGACCCCGTAACCGGGGTGCACCGCGTCCGCCCCGCTGGCCAGCGCCGCCGCGACGAGCAGGTCGGCGCGCAGGTAGGTGTCGGCGGGGTGCTCGCCGGGCAGCCGCACCGAGGCGTCGGCCTCGCGCACGTGCGGCTCACCGGCGTCCGGGTCCGCGTGCACGGCCACCGGGGAGACGCCCGCCTCGCGGCAGGCCCGGATCACCCTGCGGGCGATCTCACCCCGGTTGGCCACCAGCAGTCTGCCGATCATCAGCACCTCACATCCGGAAGACGCCGAACCGGTCCGCGCCGACGACCTCGCCGCTGTGCGCGGCCGACAGGCACAGGCCGAGGACGGTGCGGGTGTCGCGCGGGTCGATCACGCCGTCGTCGTAGAGCCGCCCGGACAGGAACGGCGCGAGCGACTGCGCCTCCACCTGCTCCTCGACCGCGCGCCGCATCGCCGCGTCGCCGTCCTCGTCGTAGGGCACGCCCCTGGCCGCCGCGGCCTGCCGCGCCACGATCGACAGCACCCCGGCGAGCTGCGCCGGTCCCATGACGGCGGACTTGGCGCTGGGCCAGGAGAACAGGAACCTCGGGTCGTAGGCGCGCCCGCACATGCCGTAGTTGCCCGCGCCGTAGGAGGCGCCCATGACGACGGTCAGGTGCGGCACCCGGCTGTTGGCCACCGCGTTGATCATCATGGAGCCGTGCTTGACGATGCCGCCCTGCTCGTAGCTCGCGCCGACCATGTAGCCGGTGGTGTTCTGCAGGAACAGCAGCGGGGTGGCCGAGGTGTTGGCGAGCTGGATGAACTGGGCGGCCTTCTGCGCCTCCTGGCTGAACAGCACGCCGCGCGCGTTGGCCAGCACGCCGACCGGGTAGCCGTGCAGGTCGGCCCAACCGGTGACCAGGCTCGTGCCGTAGTCGGGCTTGAACTCGTCGAAGCGGGAGCCGTCGACCAGGCGCGCGATCACCTCGCGCGGGTCGAACGGGACGCGCAGGTCGGTGGGGACCAGGCCGAGCAGGTCCTCGGGGTCGTGCAGCGGCTCGTCGACCGGGCCGGGCGCGCGGCCGAGCTTGCGCCAGTTCAGGCGGGCGACGACGCGGCGGGTCAGGCGCAGGGCGTCGACCTCGTCGCGGGCCACGTGGTCGGCCAGGCCCGAGGTGGAGCCGTGCATGTCGGCTCCGCCGAGCGACTCGTCGTCGGCGACCTCGCCGGTGGCCATCCTCACCAGCGGCGGGCCGCCGAGGAAGACCTTGGCGCGGTCGCGGACCAGGACGGTGTGGTCGGACAGGCCCGGCACGTACGCGCCGCCCGCCGTGGCGTTGCCGAAGACGGTGCTGATGGTGGGGATCCCGGCGGCGGAGAGCCGGGTGAGGTCGCGGAAGGCCCGGCCGCCGGGGATGAAGATCTCGCTCTGGCTGGTCAGGTCCGCCCCGCCGGACTCGACCAGGCCGATCAGCGGCAACCGGTTCTGGGCGGCGATGTCGTTGGCGCGCAACGACTTGCGCAGCGACCATGGATTGGTGGAGCCGCCGCGCACGGTGGCGTCGTTGGCGGTGATGACGCACTCGACGCCGGAGACCACGCCGACGCCGGTGACCAGGCCCGCGCCCAGCGGGTGCTCGGTGCCCCAGGCGGCGAGCGGGGACAGCTCCAGGAACGGGGCGTCCAGGTCGAGCAGCAGCTCGATCCGCTCGCGGGCCAGGAGCTTGCCGCGCTTCCGGTGCCGGTCGACGTACTTGGGCCCGCCGCCCGCGAGGACCGCGGCGTGCTCGGTGGCGAGGTCGGCGAGGCGGGCGAGCATCGCCTCGCGGTTGGCGCGGTGCTCGGCGGAGTCCGGGTCGACGGCGGTGGTCAGGGTGGTCACGGCGTCGGCTCCGCTCCTGCTGGTCCCGGTGCCGGTGCTGGCGCTGGTTCCGGGGGTGGGTCCGGTGGGGCGTCGAGGAGCTCGTCGGGGATGTCGAGGTGCCGGGCGCGCAGCCACTCGCCGAGCGCCTTGCCCTGCGGGTCGAACCGGGTGGAGGCCGCGACGCCCTGCCCGAGCAGGCCGTGCAGCACGAAGTTGAGCGCCCGCAGGTTGGGCAGCTCGTACCGGGTGACCTCGCCCGCCTCGGGCAGGAGTTCCCCGAGCCGCGCGGCGGTCAGCTCCGCGCGGAGCCAGGCGTAGGCGGCGTCGGTGCGGGTCCAGACGCCGATGTTGGCGTCGCCGCCCTTGTCGCCGGACCGCGCGCCCGCGATCCGCCCGAGTGGCGCTCTCACGCGTCGACCACCTCCCCGGTGTGCAGGAACGCTTGGTGCGGAACGGATTCCCGTGGCAGGTAGGCGGATTCGCAGACGCCGTAAGGGGTTCCGTCGCCGGGCGGGGAGGTGGCGTGGAAGCCGGGGTAGGAGGCGAGCGCGAGTTCGACGGCGGCGCGGGAGAACCCCTTGGCGCGCTTGGGGTCCGGGGTCTTGATGGTGGCGTGCAGGAGCGCGGAGGCGGTCTCCTCGGTGTCGGCGTCGACCCGGTCGGTGCGGGCGAGCGTCCAGGTGAGGCCCTCCGCGCCGACCGCGCCCTCCAGCTGCCGCCGGACCAGGTCGGCCTTGCGCTCGACGTCGAGTCCGCAGAGGACGAACGTGGTGGAGTTGCGGTAGCCGCCCAGGGAGTTCAGGCACACCTTGAGGTCCGGTGGCGGCGGGCTGCCCCGCGTCCCGGTCAGCCGCACGCCCCTCGGGTGCGGCTGGAGGCGGATGGTGTCGAAGTGCGCGACGACGTCCGGGCCGGGGTAGGCGGGGTCGCCGATCTCGTAGAGCAGCTGGGCGGTGACGGTGTCGGTGGTGACCGCGCCCCCGGTGCCCGGCCGCTTGGTGATGAGCGCGGACCCGTCCGCCTCCAGCTCGGCGATCGGGAAGCCGGGGGCGGTGGCGTCGAACTCGGTGAAGAACGGGTGGTTCCCGCCGGTGGCCTGGGTCCCGCACTCCAGCACGTGCCCGGCGGCGGTGGCGCCCGCGAGCGCGTCCAGGTCGTCGACGCCCCAGCCGAAGCGGGCGATCGCGGGCCCGACGACGAGCGAGGCGTCGGTGACCCGCCCGGTGACGACCACGTCGGCCCCGGCCTCCAGGCAGGCGGCGATGCCCCTGGCGCCGAGGTAGGCGTTGGCGGTGAGCGCGCGGGGGAACCGCTCGCGCACGTCGTCCCCGCTCACGTGCGCGACCTTGGCCCCGAGCCCGAGCGCCCGGACGCGCTCCGCGAGCCCGGCGGGGTTGAGCCCCCCGGCGTTGGCGACGATCTTCACGCCGCGCTCCAGGGCGAGCCCGAGCGACTCCTCCAGCTGGCGCAGGAAGGTGCGGGCGTACCCGAGCGCGGGGTCCTTGAGCCGGTCGCGGCCGAGGATGAGCATGGTGAGCTCGGCGAGGTAGTCCCCGGTGACCACGTCGACCCCACCACCGACGACCACGTCGCGCAGGGCGGAGAACCGGTCCCCGTAGAACCCGGAGGCGTTGCCGACCCGCAGGACCCCGCTCACCGGCGACCACCGCCGGGAGTGGGGTGGTCGGCGCGCGGGTGGGCGGCGCTCGGGCGGTTGCCCGGTTGGTCGGCGCTGTGCGGGCCGACGCTCGGGCGGGCGGCGCCAGGGTGGGCGGTGCCAGGGTGGTCGGCGCCAGGGTGGCTGACGCCTTGCGGACCAGCGCTTGGGCGACCTGCGCCAGGGTGGTCGACGCTCGGACGGCTGAAGCCTTGGGGGCCGCCCGCATC
>NZ_JBQGCX010000923.1:0-3385 GCF_052038725.1 Actinosynnema sp. | reverse complement strand
CGGGTCGGGGCGACCCGGCGCCGCAGGCGTCAGCCCGCCGGGAGCAGCGCGGCGCGCAGCGCCGCCGCGTAGGCCTGCTGGCCCGCGCGGTTCGGGTGGTAGGAGCGGGTGATCGGCAGGGAGATGCCGTTGACCCACGGGGAACCGCCGCAGACGCCGTGGCCCCGGAAGGCCGGGCGCACGTCCACGAACGAGAACCCGGCGGCCCTGGCGCGGGCGGCGGTGGTCGCGACGATCAGGTCGGTCGCCCGGTTCACCGCCGCGCGCCGCGCCGTCGACGGGCCGAGCAGGCAGAAGCCCTCCTCGAACAGCCTCGGGTAGCCGACCACCGCGACGGGCGCGGGGGTGCGGGCCCTGACCGCCGCGTAGGCCGCGTCCAGCCGGGCGGGCAGCTCGGCGCGGATGAACTGCTCGGCCGCCGCCACCCGGCGGGCGCAGGACGAGTCGGTGCCGGTGGTGCAGGTGGTCATCACCTCGGTGAACCCGGCGTCGTTGCCGCCCACGGTCAGGGTCACCGAGGACGTCTCGGAGTTCACGCCCGCCGCGACCTGGCCCGCGATGTCGGCGGTCGACGCGCCCGTGCAGGCCTGGAACGACAGCGACGAGTTCAGCCGCGCCGCCCACAGCACCGGGTGCGCGGCCTGGCTGCGCTTGCAGGCCCCGGACTCGGAACCCGCGCCGAGGCCGGACGCGAACGAGTCGCCGAGCGCGAGGTGCTCGGGGCGGATGCGGGCCCCGGTGATCGGGGCGCCTGCGACCTCCGCGATCACCGGGGCCTGTTCAGGCGCGGCGAGCGCGGAGGAGACCGATGCGAGTGGTGCGAGCGCGGCGATCAGCGCTGCCGCCAGGAGTCTCATGCACCGGACCTACCACCGCGCCCGCCCGCCGCCGCAGCCCGTTAACCCGTCAGAAGGTGACGCACACCGGAACGGGCGTCGGCCAGGTGCCGGTGGGCACGGGGAGTCCCGCCTCGTCCAGCTCGAACGTCGCCACCGTGTTCGAGTTCTGGTTCGCCGCGAACAGCAGCGCCCCGGTCGGGTCGAACGCCAGGTGCCTGGGGTGCGCGCCCCACGCGGGCACCAGCGCGCTCAGCTCCAGGCTGGCGCCGTCGTCGAGCACCCGGAACACCGCGATGCTGTCGTGGCCCCGGTTCGACACGTACGCGTGTCGCCCGTCCGGGGACACCAGGATCTCCGCCGGGTGGTTCTCGCCGCCCTCGGGCAGCTCCTCGCGCAGCGTGCTCAGCACCGCGCCCGGCGTCAGCACGCCGTCCGCGCAGGCCGCCACGGTGACGGTCGAGTCCAGCTCGTTCACGATGTAGGCGAACCGCCCGCCGGGGTGGAACGCCAGGTGCCGGGGGCCCGCCCCGGCGTGCGTGCGCGCGGTGGCGACGTGCTCCAGCCTCCCGCCGACCAGGCGGTAGGTGAAGACCGCGTCCGCGCCCAGGTCCACCGCGAGCACGAACCGGCCCGTCGGGTCCACGACGACCTGGTGCGCGTGCGGCCCCTCCTGCCGGTCCCGGTTCGGGCCGGAGCCCTCGTGCCGCACCAGGTCGCTCCGCTCGCCGAGCGAGCCGTCCGGCAGCACCGGGTGCGCCGAGACGCTGCCGGAGGTGTAGTTCGCGGCCAGCAGGTGCCCCTCGTGCAGCACCAGGTGGCACGGGTCGGCGCCCCCGGTCGACTGCCGGTTGAGCACGACCGGCACGCCGTCCGCGCCGATCGCCAGCGCCGTCACGGCCCCGTCCTGCTGCTCGTTGACCGCGTACAGCCGGTCGCCCTCGCGGACGAGGAAGGACGGGTTCGGCACGTCGGCGACCACCCCGGTGTGGGTGAGCACGCCCTTCGCGCGGTCGTAGGCGGCCAGGCCGACGCCCTCGCCGCCGCCCTCCCAGGTCGTGTAGGTGCCCAGGAACACCGCCGCGCTCCCGGTACCGGCCTCCGTCATCAGCAACCCCGTTCCTCGGTCTCGGCGCGGGCAGGCCGTCACGCCGCCCGCGAACGGCGCAGTACCCCTCCGCCCCACCGCCGAATCCTAGGTGCGCCACCCGTTCGGCCGTTGATCCAACACCCTCTGCAACGGATCGCCGGGAAATCGCCCGATTGCGCAATGAATACACCGGAAGCGCAACACCTGACGGCTGAAAACGCCACCACACGCCCTCTAGCCTGAGGGCATGACCGCCACCGCCCACCACACCGCCCCGCGCACCGCCTCGGACTTCATCGACCTCGACGAGCGCTGGAGCACGCACAACTACCACCCGCTGCCCGTCGTGCTCTCGCACGGCGAGGGGGCCTGGGTGACCGACGTCGAGGGGCGCCGGTACCTGGACTTCCTGGCGGGCTACTCGGCGCTCAACTTCGGGCACCGGCACCCCGCCCTCGTCGCCGCCGCCGTCGAGCAGCTCGGCCGGGTCACGCTCACCAGCCGGGCGTTCCACCACGACCAGCTCGGCCCGTTCTGCCACGAGCTCGCGGAGCTGACCGGCACCGAGGTCGCGCTGCTGATGAACTCCGGCGCCGAGGCGGTCGAGTCCGCGGTGAAGGTCGCCAGGAAGTGGGCCTACCGGGTCAAGGGCGTGCCGGACGGCCAGGCGGAGATCGTCGTGGCGGGCTCGAACTTCCACGGCCGCACCACCACGATCGTGTCGTTCTCCACCGACGAGAGCGCCCGCGCCGACTACGGCCCGTTCACCCCCGGCTTCCGGGTCGTCCCGTACGGCGACCTGGCCGCGCTGGAGGCCGCCGTCACCGACCGCACCGCCGCCGTGCTGCTGGAGCCGGTGCAGGGCGAGGCCGGTGTCGTCGTGCCGCCCGCCGGCTACCTGGCCGGGGTGCGCGCGGTGTGCGACGGGGCCGGGGCGCTGCTGGTCGCCGACGAGATCCAGTCCGGGCTCGGCCGCACCGGAGAGGTGCTCGCGCTGGACCACGAGGGCGTGCGCGCCGACCTCTACACCCTCGGCAAGGCGCTCGGCGGCGGCATCGTGCCGGTGTCCGCCGTGGTCGGCTCGCACGCGGTGCTGGACGTGCTGCGGCCCGGCGAGCACGGCTCGACGTTCGGCGGCAACCCGCTGGCCTGCGCCGTCGGCCGCGCGGTGGTGCGGCTGCTGGCCACCGGCGAGTTCCAGGAGCGCTCCCGCGAGCTGGGCGGGCACCTGCACGCGCGGCTGGGCGAGCTGGTCGGGCACGGGGTGGACGAGGTGCGCGGGCGCGGCCTGTGGGCGGGCGTCGAGCTGTCGGCGGGCGGGCCCGGCGGGCGCGCGGTGTCCGACGGGGACGCGGCGCTGCTCGTCGACTGCCAGGAGCACACCGAGCACACCCGCCGCGGCGCGCAGCAGCACCTGAACCCCCACGACGAGCGCGACGACCGCTACGCCGCCCTCGCC
>NZ_JBQGCX010000922.1:0-1948 GCF_052038725.1 Actinosynnema sp. | reverse complement strand
GGTCCGCGTCGCCGTGGCGAACGTGCTGGGCGAGCCCGCGCTGACGGCCGAGGGCCGCGCGCTGCTGGCCGCCTCGGCGCACCGGCTGGACGCGTGCGCCGACCAGCCGTCCGTGGAGGTGGTGCGGGCGGTGGACCGGGTGGTGGCGGAGCAACTGGTGCTGTGGCGGATCAGGCACGTGCGCCCGTACCCGGCGGACGTCTCCTGCCTGACCGGCGCGTGGCTGGAACGCCGCCCGAAGCCGTTCCGGTTGCAGGTGCGGACCGAAGTTCACCCGACCGGGGCGGATCTGCCGGAGGTCGACCCGTCCGGGGTGGGCCGCGCGCCCGCGCGGGCCGCGCTGCTGCGCGCGCTCGCGACCGGGCGGGGGATGCCGGTGGCGGACGAGGTCGACGCGGCCTGCGCGCGCGGCGACGTCCGCACGGCCGTGGCCGGGTACCGCAAGCGCTTGCTGGCCGAGCCGGACGACCTCCAGGCGTGGGCCGGGTTGGCGCTGGCGTCCCGCCGGGAGGCGCTGCTCACCGTGCCGGAGGTGGTCAGGGCGGTGCACGCGGACGCCCTGGCCCGCACCGGGACCCCGCCGGACCCGCTGCTGCTGGCCGACTGGGTCGGCGAGCGCTGACGGGGGCGCGGGCGCGCTGACCGGGACGCCCGCGGGGAGCGCCCGCGCCGGATGTCGCAGGCGCCGGGAGTCCTGGCGCGCCAAGCGCTTCCGCCCCCGCTACGCCTCCTCCGCCACCCCCGCAACGTCTCGCACCTCACGCGGATTTTTGTTTGCGCGTCCCCGTCGCCCGGCATAACGTTCGAGTACACGAGGAAGGAGGTGGTCCCAAGTTGTGTAGCTATAGGACTCGTCGTGAGGTGGCTGTCCGCTAGGACCCGGCCTGATCTCGGCTGAGCCTGGCGAATACCAGGCAGCCACCCGCCCCCGACTGCTCCGAGCCAGTCCACTCGGCCCGCGCACCGGCTCCACGCGCGGGAAGCGGCACCGGGGTCGTCTCTTCCCCGGCCCGGAAGGCCTGGAAGGAAAACACGCAGGGCCGCCCGCACCCGACTGATCGGGGATGGGCGGCCCTGTGGTGTTCCGGGCGCGCGGCAGCACGCCGCGCAGTGCCGAACGTGTGCCCTTGCGGGCGGCAGCACGGGTGGAACGTCCCACCCGGACCGGTCGTCGGCGCGTCCCGCGCCCTCCACGACCGGTGATCGCACCTCGGTTCCGAGGAGCAGGCCCGACGCGTCGCGAGGACTACTTGCGGAACGCGTCCTTGACCTTCTCGATGCCCTGCTTCAGGGCGCCGGACGCGCGCTCCGCGCGGCCCTCGGCCTGCCACTGCTCGTTGCCGGTCGCCTCGCCCACGCCCTCCTTGGCACGGCCCTTCAGCTCCTCGGCCTTGTTGCTCGCCTTGTCGTCGATCCCCATGACCGGTCCTTTCAGTGGAGTCCGCTGTGCTCTCACTGACTACCCCCGCGACACCGGGCGGAAACCGGGACCTCAGGTGCACACCACGACCAGGGCTCGACTACGGTGATCGTCCTACGCGGTTGAAAAGCCAGCCGCAAGCCACCGGGTGTCCAAACAAGGGCGCCAGGGTCAGCGAGGGAACTCGTGCTGTGGGCTTGCCGGAGCTGGCTCGTCGCCGCGCGTCCGTCCCCTCGCACCGCTGGCAGGCGCTGACCAGTTCCGACGTGCGAGAGGAGCCCGACCGTGGTCGGGGACATGGGCCAGGACGATTCGCTGACCGCGCGGATCGCCAGCCTCGAAGCCGAGGTGAGGGGATTGCGCAACGCGGTGCAGACGCGCACCGTGATCGGGCAGGCGACCGGACTCATCGCGGCGGTGCAGGGGTGCACCCCGCAACAGGGGTTCCAGCTGCTGGTCCGCATGTCGCAGCACCACAACGTCAAGCTGCACACCATCGCCGTGAAGCTGATAGACCTCGCGGCCGAG
>NZ_JBQGCX010000921.1:0-3085 GCF_052038725.1 Actinosynnema sp. | reverse complement strand
CGCCCGCGAGGTCGACGCGCACGGTGGGCTTGTCCTCGATCGAGGTCATGTCGGATTCCGTCCTCACGCCGCGTGCATTCCCCAGCCGGCGCGGAGCTTGTCCCGCACCAGGTCCTCCAGGTCGTGGAACTCCCGTGACTTCATCAGCTCGGTGTCCCTCGGCCGGGGCAGGTCGATCGGCACGATGTCGGTGATGCGGCCCGGTCGCGCGGCCATCACCACCACGGTGTCCGACAGGCGGACGGCCTCTCCCACGGAGTGGGTCACGAAGACCACCGTGGTCTTGAGCCCCTCCCACATGTCGAGCAGCTGGCCCTGCAGGCTCTCGCGGGTGAACTCGTCCAGCGCGGAGAACGGCTCGTCCATCAGCAGCACGTCCGGGCGCAGGCCGAAGGCGCGCACGATCGCGGCCCGCTGCTGCATCCCGCCGGACAGCTCGGAGGGGAGCTTGTGCGTGGCGTCGCCCAGGCCGGCCTTCTTCAGCAGGTCCATCATGTCCGGCTTGGCCACGTCGACGTCCCGGTGCGCTGCCTGGGCGATCTTCTTCCGCCGTTTGGCCGCACCCCGGTTCACCTTTTGGGGTAGAGTGACGTTGCTGAGCACGGAAAGCCACGGCAGCAGTGCGGGCGCCTGTGGGACGAGACCGATCATCTTGGCCGCGCACGCCTGCTCCGCGCTGACGCCGTAGACGCTGACGTCGCCGTCGTCGGGGGTCTCCAGACCCGCGATGAGGCGGAGCATCGTCGACTTCCCGCACCCGCTCGGCCCGATGACGCTGACGAAGCTGCCGGAGGGAATGGACAGGTCAACCCCGTTGAGGGCGACCATCTTCGCCGCCCCGATCCCGTACTCGCGGTGAACGCCGCGAACCTCGATCGCCGAGCCGGTCACTGCGCTGCCCCCTGCTTCACGAAGCCCGCGGGGTAGACAGAAGGCATGGTGCTCTCCTGATGAGTCGTCCCGTGCTGGACTCCGGAGAGCGTGCGGCGCGAGGGGATCTGCGCTGCGGAATTCCGAATCCCGATCATTGTACCGTGCCGTTGTCGTCCGGTAGCCACCATGGTGTTGCCGTTCTGTTACGGCGTGGCCGGCGCCGCGACCAGCGGCACCAGTTCGCCTGAGTCCTGGTAGAGCAGAACCTCGACCCGGCTGTCGCGGGCAGCCGCGGCCACCCAGCCGGAGAACGCCTGCGCGACCGTGCTGCTCAC
This sequence comes from Actinosynnema sp., assembly GCF_052038725.1. Classification (NCBI taxonomy): domain Bacteria; kingdom Bacillati; phylum Actinomycetota; class Actinomycetes; order Pseudonocardiales; family Pseudonocardiaceae; genus Actinosynnema; species Actinosynnema sp. Next base: position 1,877 of record NZ_JBQGCX010000921.1, on the reverse strand, counting down.
GCACAAGACCGCGTGCCCGCCCGGCAGGAGCGCGTCGCGCAACCAGATGAGCTTGAACATGTCCGCCATCACCTTGTTGCGGTGGTGGGACTTGTAGTTGCCCTGGTTCGCGACCAGCTGCACCAGGATGGTGCCGCTCGGATCGACTCCTTCGACCTCGACCCGGCTGTCGTCGGGCAGCGTGAACGTCCGGGGTCGCAGGTGCGCCGCGTACCGGGCGCCGAGCAGCTCCAGCATCCGCCGCTCGGTCGACTCCGGCCCGAACCGGTGCCACGACCTCTCGTTGTCCTCGCCGTCTGAGATCACGGCGTGGAGCTTAACCCTGCCTGATACCCCCGTATTGAGGTCGTCACACTTAGCGATGTTAAGCCCGTGTGTGAACTCAGGGTGGATGGTCGCTGAGCTGCGACGTTCTGAAATCGACCGAACGAGTGAAACTAAATCTTCACCTCAGCAATGACCCACTCGTGATCAACAAGTCGCGCTGCGTCCACCATGTGGACGTTCTTCCCACGCCGAACGGGGGCTTCCGGGGGCATCCCCAGGGGGGTTAGGGGATGCCCCCGGAAGTGTGGGCTGAATGACACCGCCCCCGGTTCCGCTCGGAAGTCCGAGGGCGCCGGGGGCGGTGGGTTCGGTGCGCGCCGCGTCAGTTGTCGCCGTCGCCGCCGCTGTTGTTCTCGCCGTTGTTCGGACCGTTGTCCTGGTTCTGCCCGGAGTTGTTCCGGTCGTTGTCGCGGCCCCGGCGATCTTCGCCGTCACCGCCCCGGCCCTCGCCGCGGTGCGCGTTCCCCCGGCGGTCGTCACCTCGGTCTTCCCGATTTCCGGGACCACCGCGCCTGCCTTCCGCGCGGCCTTCCCCGTCCTTGTGGCCGTGCTTTCCCCGGACGTCGCCGTTCGCGGAACCGGAGTGCGCGGGGCGGTCGCCGCCGCCCCGGCCGCCGTGCAGCGCCAGGGCCGTGCCGCCCGCGCCCAGCACCAGGCCCAGCACCAGGACCGCCGCCAGACCCGTCGCCCGGTGCCGGGCGACGGCGCGCACGCGGGCGCCGAAGCGGCCTCGGGGCTCGCCGTCGCTCGCGGGGGTGCTCTGAGCTGCGGAAACCGACTCGGTGGTGGCCTCGGCCCCAGGCGTGCCCGCCGCGGTCGGCAGCTCCTGGGTGGGCTGCTCGCGGGTCGGCCGCGCGGGCTGCTGCTCCGGCTGTCCCGGCGTCGGCTGCTCCGGGGTCGGCTGCTCGGGAGTGGTCATCGTGGTTCGCTTTCCTGCCGCTGTGCTGGACCGGGCTGGTCGGGGGTGGACCGGCCGCCCGGATCGCGGGAAACCCCTGCTCCGGTGGCCGTACTGCCCCAAGGTGCCCGGTCTTCGGGAGAGGACGGTGAGAGGACGCCGGTGTTCGGGTGAGAAAGCCGCGGCAGGGTCAGCCGCAGCAGCGCCCCGCCCTCCGGGGACCGCCCCGCCCGCACCGCGCCCCCGTGCGCGGCGGCGGCCCGCGCCACGATCGCCAGCCCCAGCCCCGAACCGGGCAGCGCCCGCGCCGCCGGGGCCCGGTAGAAGCGCTCGAACACGTGCGGCAGGTCCTCGTCCGCGATGCCGGGACCGGCGTCGGACACCTCCACGACCGCGCCCTCCCCGGCGGAGTCCTCCCCGGCCCGCGCCGACACCCGCACCACCCCGCCCGGCGGGCTCCACTTCACCGCGTTGTCCAGCAGGTTCAGCACCGCGCGCTCCAGCGCGTCGGCGTCGCCGAGCACCGGGACCGGGGCCAGGTCGACCGCCACCGCCACGTGCTGCGCGCGCGCCCGCGCCCTGGCCGCGGCGGCGGCCACCACGTCCGACAGCTCCAGTGGCTCGAACCGCTCCGGCTCGCCGTCCTGCTTGG
>NZ_JBQGCX010000920.1:0-8556 GCF_052038725.1 Actinosynnema sp. | reverse complement strand
TGGCGCACAGGTTATCGGCGTGCCTCGTAGCGGCTGACGGCCGTCGCCTTGGCCGACAGCCAGACCTCGCGGCCGGGCACCAGCTCCAGCTCGGTGGCCGCCGCGGGAGTGACGTCGGCGAGCAGGTCGGGGGAGGCGTGCACCAGCAGCCGTACGGCGTCGCCGTGCGGCGCGAGCGTCGCGACCTGTCCGCGCCAGCGCAGCCGCGACGACCCCTCCGGCTCGGCCAGCGACACGGTCACCGCGTCGGGGGTGAACGAGATCAGGTCGTCGCCGTCGGGCACCAGGTTGAGCCCGACGAGCCGCGCGGGGGCGCCCGCGAGATGCCGCTCACACGTCTTCGCCAGCACCTCGCCGCGCTCCCACAGCGCGAGCGAGTCCTCCAGCGACAGACCACCGGCCTCCAGCTTGCGGACGACCTCGACCAGCTCGTCCCGCGCGGCCTCGTACCCCGGCTCACTCACCTGGACAGGTTCCCCAATCGGTTGCTCACGTGCACCACCACCGTCGCCGCCGCCTGGTCGTAGTCGGCCAGCGCCTCGGCGAACTCGGCGCCGTCAGCCTCCCGCACCGCCTCGTCCACCCGCAGCTCGGCCTCCACCAGCCGCCTGCGCGGCACCGCCCCGCACAGGTCGCCCGCGCGCCCGGACGCCTCCTCGGTCAGCGCCCGCACCGCGTCGAGCACGGCCTGCCTGCCCGAGTCGCACCCGGCGACCAGCGCCAGCCAGCAGCCCGCCGCCGCGCTGTCGGCCGCCTCGGCGCGCCTGCTCAGCGCCAGCGCGGCCGGGTCCTCGCCCGCCCGCAGGGCGGCCTGCTCGGTGGCGGCCACCGTCAGCGGCAGGAACGTCGGCTCACGATCCGGACTGGGCACCACCACCGCCTCCTCCCTCGACGACCGCGTGCACGGCGCCGTCCGCGACCCTGACCCGCAGGCGGGCGCCCTCGGGCGCGTCGGCGACCGATCGGAGCACGCCCTCCGTCCCCTCGGACGACACCAGTTGCACCACGGCGTACCCCCTGGCCAGGGTGGCGGCGGGACCGAGGGTCGTCAAGCGCGCCGAGGTCGCGGCGAGTCCCGCGCCCTCCGCGTCCAGCCGGTTCCGGACCGCGCGCAGCGCCCGGTCTCGCAGCCGCTGCACCTCCTCGGCCCTGCGCTCCAGCGGCCCGTGCGGGTCGGCCAGCGCGGGCCGGGTGCGCAGCGCGTCCAGCAGCTTGCGCTCCCGGTCGACCCAGCCGCGCAGCGCGCGCCTCGCCCGGTCGCGGGCCTGCCGCAGCCGCTCGGTCTCCTCGGCCACGTCCGGCACCACGCGCTTGCCCGCGTCGGTGGGCGTCGAGCAGCGCACGTCGGCCACGTGGTCGACCAGCGGGGTGTCCGGCTCGTGCCCGATCGCCGACAGCAGCGGCGTGCGCAGCGCCGACACCGCCCGGCACAGCGCCTCGTCGGAGAACGGCAGCAGGTCCTCGACGCTGCCGCCGCCGCGCGCCAGCACGATCACGTCGACCTCGGGGTCGGCCTCCAGCTCGCCCAGCGCGCGCACCACCTCGGGCACCGCCGACGGGCCCTGCACCGCCACGTTGATCACCCGGAACCGGGCGGCTGGCCACCTGGCCTGCGCGTTCGTCAGCACGTCCCGCTCGGCAGCCGACGCCCGACCGGTCACCAGGCCGATCTTGTTCGGCAGGAACGGCGGCCTGCGCTTGCGGCGCGCGTCGAACAGGCCCTCGGCGGCCAGCAGCTTGCGCAGCCGCTCGATGCGGGCCAGCAGCTCGCCGATCCCGATCGCGCGGATCTCGTCCACGCGCAGGCTGATCGTGCCGCGTGCCGCGTAGTAGTTGGGCTTGCCGTGCACGACGACCCGGCTGCCCTCGGTGAGCTGGCCCTCGCGGACCAGGCCCACCGGGGCGGTCAGCGACATCGACAGGTCGGCCGACGGGTCGCGCAGCGTCAGGAACGCCACCTTCGTGCCGGGGCGGGCGCTCAGCTGGGTGACCTGGCCCTCGACCCACACGTCGCCGAGCCTGCCGATCCAGTCGGCGATCTTGTAGGCGACCGTGCGCACCGGCCACGGCTCCTCCGGCGAGGAGCGCGGCGGCTGGGCCCGGTCCTTCGGCTCCGTCACGACTCGGCGCGCAGGTTGGCCAGGCGGCGGGCCAGCATCCCGGTGAACTCGGGGCGCGACTCGTGCGCCCGCTCGTGCGCGAGCAGCTCCTCGAGGTCGGACTCGGACAGCGACCGCAGCTTGGCCCGAAGCTGCGGCAGGCTCATCGAGTCGTACTCGGGCAGCGCGGTCGGCGACTCGGCGGCCAGCGCCCGCTCCTCGCGGGCCCACGGGTCGGCCGAGTCGTCGTCGGAGTCGGCCGGGTCGGCGGCGCCGGTGGCCGCGGCGACCTTCGCGATGCCCTCGGCGGCGGACTTCCGCTCCTGGTCGGAGGGGGTCTTGGCGGCGGGCGGTGCGGCGGGCGGCGCGGCGTCGGTCTCGTCCTCGTCGAACACGGCCCACTCGGGCTCCTGCTCGACGGTCTTGAGCCCGGCGAGCACGTCGTCGCCCCTGATTGCGAGTTCGGTCACCGTCTGCTGCACGCGCATCGACAGCTGCAGGGCCTCGCTGACGACGGTCACCGGCAGCCCCGCGAGCTGTCCGGGCAGCTTCCTGGCCTGCTCGACCGCGGTGACGGCCAGTCCCGCGGCGAGGCGGACGGGCAGCGGGAGTTGCTTCATGCACCCAGATTGCCCCAGTCGGGCGGCGTGTGCCTAGGTTCGCCACGCCCGTACCCTGGACGACATGGACAAGCGAGTGCTCCTGGCCAATCCGCGCGGGTACTGCGCGGGCGTTGACCGCGCAGTCGTCACGGTGGAGAAGGCGCTGGAGAAGTACGGCGCGCCGGTGTACGTCCGCAAGGAGATCGTCCACAACAAGCACGTCGTGGAGACGCTGTCGAAGCGCGGCGCGATCTTCGTCAACGAGACCGACGAGGTGCCCGAGGGCGCGCTGGTGGTGTTCTCCGCCCACGGCGTCTCGCCCAAGGTGCACGAGGAGGCCGCCGACCGCAGCCTGCGCACCATCGACGCGACCTGCCCCCTGGTGACCAAGGTCCACAAGGAGGCCCAGCGGTTCGCGCGCGAGGACTACGACATCCTGCTCATCGGCCACGAGGGCCACGAGGAGGTCGAGGGCACCGCCGGTGAGGCGCCCGACCACATCCAGCTCGTGGACACCGCCGAGGACGTCGCCAAGGTCGAGGTGCGCGACCCGTCCAAGGTGATCTGGCTGTCGCAGACCACGCTGTCGGTCGACGAGACCATGGTGCGGGTCCGCCAGCTCAAGGAGCGGTTCCCCGACCTGCAGGAACCGCCGTCGGACGACATCTGCTACGCCACCTCCAACCGGCAGGTCGCGGTGAAGACCATGGCGCCGGAGTGCGACCTGGTGCTGGTGGTCGGCTCGAAGAACTCGTCCAACTCGGTGCGGCTGGTCGAGGTCGCGCTCCAGGCGGGCGCGAAGGCCTCCTACCTGATCGACTACGCCGAGGAGGTCGACGAGGCCTGGCTGGAGGGCGTCGGCACGGTCGGCGTGACCAGCGGGGCCTCGGTGCCGGACATCCTGGTGATGGACCTGCTCAAGCACCTGGCCGAGCGCGGCTACGGCGACGTGGAGGAGATCACCACGGCCAACGAGAAGATCGCGTTCTCGCTGCCGCGCGAGCTGCGCAAGGACTCGGTGCGCTAGACACCCGCGAACCGGCCGGGACCACCCGGTCGGGTCCGACCGGGCGCCCGCGCTGGGGCGCCGCGAGGCGGTGACGTGAGTGCAGAGCCGGGGCGGGCGACCGCCCCGGCTCTTGCACGTGCGGGGCCGGGACGCGCGGGGGCCGGAACGCGCGGGGGCCGGGGCGGGCCGGTACGTGCCCTGGACCGCGGTGGGCCGGTACGTGCCCTGGGCCGCGCTGGGCCGGAACGCGCGGGGGCCGGGACGCGCGGGGGCCGGGACAAACCCCGCACCGCGCTGGGCCGGGACAAGCCCCGAGAACGCCGGGAGCCCCGGCGCCGTCACCAGCGCCGGGGCTCCCGAATCCCGCTCCTGCTCTCGCTCGTCGTGCCCTCCGAGGACCCGCGCAGTCGCGCTCAGTCCTCGTCGCGCGGACGCGGCCTGCGGGGCCGCTCACCCGCCGGCTTGCGCGGGCGCTCACCCGCGGGCTTCTTCTCGCCCACCGGCTTCTTCTCGCCCGACGCGCCGGACGGCCGGGGTCGCCTCGGCCGCTCGCCGTCCTCGGCGGGCGCGGGCTTGCGGGGGCGCTTCGGCCGCTCGTCGGCCTCCACCTCGTCCTCCGCCTCCACCGGCCTCGGGCGCTTCTTCGGCGGCCTCGGGGCCTCCTCGGCGTCCAGCTCGTCCTGCGTCACCCGGTTCGGGTCGCGCTGCAGGAACACCCGCGCGATGCCGATGCCGACGGTGAACAGCGTGGTCAGGGCCATCGCCGGGAAGGCGTTCACCAGCGGCTTGCCCAGGTCCAGCGCCAGCGCCATGCCCTGGCTGGACGAGTCGCCGGTGGCCAGCACGACCAGCGGCACCACGACCGCCACCACCAGCGGCGGCTGCACGACCGGGCCGAACATCGACCTGCGCTCGACGAACACCGCGGCGCCCACCGAGCCCACGAAGAAGACCACCCCGAACAGCAGCCCCACTGTCTTCGACGAGTTCACGTCGATGAAGGCGCCGACGAACGCGAGGGCGAACGCGATCAGCACCGCGGCCCACCACTGCAGCCCGCGGAAGCTGCCGAACATGGCGCGGTCGTTCCAGCGGACTTCCTCGAACTCGTCGTCCTCATCCGGCTCGCTGCGCCGGTCACGCGTTGCGGCGGTCACGCTCACTCCTACGTTCGGGCCGGACCGATCCGGCATACGGTATCCGACTCCCGCCGGGCCGCGCGGGCTCCCGCCGCGCCTCGCGCCGACGTCACTTCCTGTTACGCCTCACGGGCCCGCGAGGGTGCACCGACCGCCTCCCGGTCGTCGGCCCCGCGGACCTCGGCGGGCGGCGCGGGAGCCCCCGACGCGGCCGACAGCGGGGCCACGGCGGTCCGGAGGGCCTCCAGCGCGTCCAGCTCGCGCCTGCGCGCGGACAGGAACCGCTGCAGGTGCGTGCCGGACAGGTTCACCGCCTCCACCGCGCCCTCGGCGGCCCGGTGCGCCCGGCCCGCCTGCGCCTTCACCCGCTCGACGTCGTCGGCGAGCGCCCGGTCGGAGGCCGCGAACACCGCCGCCGACGCGATCACCGCGAACCCGGTCGGGCCGCACAGGAACACCCTGCGGTCCAGCAGCCAGCGCAGCAGCTCGGGGTCGGTGTCCAGCGCCGCGACGACCGCCCCGTCGTTGGGCACGAACATCACCGTGCCGTAGATGGCGTCGGCCCACCGCTGGTAGCCCTTGCCCGCCAGCTCCGCCGCCCGCGCCCGGATGGTGCGCACGTGCACCCGCAGCGCGTCGGCGCGCTCGCGCGGGTCGTCGGTCTCCACGGCCTCCGCCCAGAGCGCCATGGACATCTTCGCGTCGACCGGCACCCGCCGCCCGCCGCCGACCTCCAGCACCAGGTCCGGCCGCACCGAGCCGCCGCCCGCCACGTCCACCTGGAGCCCGAAGTGCACGCCCTCGCGCAGCCCGAGCGCGCGGGCGGTCTCCACCAGCACCCGCTCGCCCAGCTCGCCGCGCCCGCTGGAGGAGGAGAACGCCACCTCGTACCGCTGGAGGGCGAGCTGCCGCACCTCGCCGCGCTCCCGCTCCCGCCGCACCTCGTCCAGCGCGGCGTCCGCGCGCCGCACGCTGTCCTGGTAGAGCCGCCACAGGAGCGCGAGCGCCCCCGCGAGCAGGAGCGCGACCACCACCGCCGCCGTGCTGAGGACCGCCGTCACGGCGCTGAATCATGGCCCACTGGCCTGCCCTCACCTGATCGAGCGACACGCCGGACGCGCGGCGACCCGGTCCGCCGGTGATCACCCCCTAGCGTGGCCGCCATGCGCTTGCTGCACACCTCCGACTGGCACGTGGGCCGCGTCTTCCACGGCCGCGACCTGCTGCGCGAGCAGGAAGCCGTGCTCGGCGGCCTGGCCGACCTGGTCGTCGACGAGCGGGTGGACGTGGTCGTGGTGTCCGGCGACCTGTTCGACCGGGCCGTGCCCAACGCCGAGGCGGTCGCGCTCTGCTCGCGGGTGCTGGAGCGGCTGCGGGCGGCGGGCGCGCGGGTCGTCGTCACGCCCGGCAACCACGACTCGGCGGCGCGCCTCGGCCTGTTCGGCGGGTTCGCGGCGGCAGGCGGCCTGCACCTGCGCACCCGCGTCGCCGACCTGGCCGACCCGGTGCTGCTGGCCGACGGGCACGGGCCGGTGGCGCTGTACGGCATCCCGTTCCTGGAGCCGGAGACGGCCAGGCACGTGCTGGGCGTGCCGTCCGCGCGCGGCCACGCCGGGGTGCTCACCGAGGCGATGCGCCGGGTGTCCGCCGACCTGGCCGCCCGGCCCGAGGGCACCCGGTCGGTGGTGCTCGCGCACGCGTTCGTGACCGGCGGGGCGCCGTGCGACTCGGAGCGCACCATCGCGGTCGGCGGGGTGCAGGAGGTGTCCGGGTCGGTGTTCGACGGGATCGACTACGCGGCGCTCGGGCACCTGCACGGGGCGCAGGAGCTCGCGGACCACCTGCGCTACTCGGGCAGCCCGCTGGCCTACTCGTTCTCGGAGGCCGGGCACACCAAGTCGGTGTGGCTGGTCGAGCTGGACGCGGGCGGGCTGGCCGGGGTGGAGCGTCGGGAGCTGCCGGTGCCGCGCCCGCTGGGGCGGTTGCGCGGGGAGCTGGGGGCGCTGCTGGCCGACCCGGCGAACGCCGCCGCGGAGGGCAGCTTCCTGTCCGTCGAGCTGACCGACCGGGTCCGGCCGCTGGACGCGCTGCGGCGGTTGCAGGACCGGTTCCAGCACGCCGTGCACGTGGAGTGGAAGCCGGAGGGCGGCAGGCGCGCGGAGCTGCGGTTCGCGGAGCGGGTGCGCGGGCGCGGCGACGAGGAGGTGACGTGCTGCTTCGTGGAGGACGTGCGCAACAGCCCGCCGTCACCGGGTGAGCTGGCGCTGCTGCGCGAGGCGTTCGCGGCGGCCGGGCGGGAGGAGGGCGCGTGAGGCTGCACCGGTTGGAGCTGTCGGCGTTCGGGCCGTACCCCGGTCGCGAGGTGGTCGACTTCGACGCGCTCGGCGCGGACGGGCTGTTCCTGCTGCACGGGGACACCGGCGCGGGCAAGACGACGCTGCTGGACGCGGTGGCGTTCGCCCTGTTCGGGCAGGTGCCGGGGGCGCGCGGCGAGGTCAAGCGGCTGCGCTGCGACTACGCGTCGCCGGACGTGGAGACGGTGGTGTCGCTGGAGCTGACCGTGCGGGAGCGGCGGCTGGTGATCACCCGCAGCCCGGAGTACGACCGGCCCAAGAAGCGCGGCGGCGGCACGACCAGGCAGAACGCGAAGGCGGCGCTGGCGTGGGTGAGCGGCTGGGAGGGCGAGGGGCACAGCCGCATCGACGAGGTGGCGCGCGAGGTCGAGTCGCTGCTGGGGATGACGGCGCACCAGTTCTTCCAGGTGGTGCTGCTGCCGCAGGGCGAGTTCGCGCGGTTCCTGCGGGCGGACACGGTCGAGCGGGAGAAGCTGCTGGAGAAGCTGTTCGGCACCGAGCGGTTCCTGGCGGTGGAGAAGTGGTTCCGGGAGCGGCGGCTGGAGCGCGGGCGGGAGCTGCAGGAGCTGCGTGACCGGAACGCCCAGCTGGTGAGCAGGGTGGCCGAGGCCGCGCGGGTGGAACCGCCCGAGGGCGGGGGCGGTCCGGAGTGGCTGGAGGGGGTGCTGGGCGGGCTGGCGGCGGCGTCGGAGGCGGCGCGCGAGCTGGCCGGGACGACCGCCGCGACCAGGGCGGAGGCCGAGCGCGCCTGGCAGGAGGCCCGCGACCTGGGCGCGCGGGTGGGGCGGGTGCGCAGGGCGCACGCCGAGCTGGTGCGCTGCGCGGAGGCGGAGCCCGCGCGCAAGCAGCTGGTCGCCGAGGGGGACGCCGCCAGGCGGGCCGTGCCGGTCGCGCTGGCACTCCAGGGCCGGGACCGCGCGCGAGCCGCCCTGCGGGCCGCTGAGGCGGCCGAGCGGGCCGCCGGGGGAGCGGTGGCGGCGCTGGTCCGAGGAGCTGGTGCCGACGGCCCCGCCGCCGCGTTCGGCGGTGACCCGCGTGCCGGTGCCCAGCGGTTCCGCGACGAGGCGGGCGGCCTGACCCGGTTGGCCGAGGAGGCGGAGCAGCAGCGGGCCGCGCTGCGCGCGCTCGACGCGGTGGCGGTCGAGCGGGAGCGCGCCGCCACCAGGCTGGCCGAGCTGGCGGGCGCGCTGGACGGCGCCCCCGAGCGCCTGCGGTCCGCGCAGGAGGCACTGGAGGCGGCGAGGCTGGCCCGCGCGGCCCTGCCCGAGGCCACCAGCCGCGCCGAGGCCGCGACCGCCCTCCCCGACGCCGAGCGCCGGGCCGCCGAGGCCGAGGCGGACCGCTCCGCGGCCG
>NZ_JBQGCX010000919.1:0-26776 GCF_052038725.1 Actinosynnema sp. | reverse complement strand
CGGGGTGCGGGCAACTTCGACGCAGTTGGCCTGGACGCTGTTGCTGCGACTCGACTTGCGCCAGTTCAGGCTCATCGGAAGCACTCCCGTCATGTCAACTTGCCAGCGTGCTTGGCGATCAGCGCCACCGACTCCTCGGGTGCCAGCGCCAGGGAACAGAGCTGTCGCCAGGCAAGCTTAGCGCTAAGCAGGTGCTCCTCCTCTTCCAGGAAACTGCTGGTGAACCGGGTTTCCACATAAATCAGGCTCGGCTGGTCGGGGAACTCCAAACGCATGAAGGGGCCATCCAGTCCGGTGTGTGTCGGACTGTCCAACGGCACCACCCGCACCTGCGTTCTGGCTCGGTTGGCGAGCGCCACCAAGTGGTGCAGCTGTGCCCGCATCATCTGGGGATCGCCCAGAGGGCGGTGCAACACCGCTTCATCGATGATCAAGTGGACCTGTGCCTTGCCGATGACCGCCTGCCTGCCGAGCCTGGTCGCCACCAGCGCGTCCACTTCGGCTTCCGAAAGCCGCACCGCGCTGCCCCGCATGATCGCGCGAGCGTAATCGGAGGTTTGCGCCAGGCCGGGAACCAGGAGCGTCTCGTAGTTGTAGAGCGCTGAAGCCTGCCCCTCGAACTCGATCAGGTCTCGCCAATGTCCTGGCAACTTGCCGTGGATCGTGTGCCAGTTCCGTCCCTCGCCCGCGCTGACGAGCGCCATCAGCTCTTCACGCAACTTCAGCGGCGCCTGGAGAAAACCCAGGATCGTGGCGACGTCGAAGGCCTGCAGCCCGCGCTTGCCCGTCTCCATCCGGCTGATCTTGCTCTCGGACACCCCGATGGCCTGTGCGACTTCTGCGCAGCTCAAACCCCGTGCGACCCGCAGCGCCCGCAGCTCGGCGGACACCCGCCGTTGCCGGAACGAAGCCCCCTTGTGCGTCATGCCGCAGACTCTCGCGTCTTGCCACGCGGGCAAGAAAGTGTTGATCACCCGAAAGTGGAAGGGCTTGCGTGCCCCGCCGGCAAGAAACCACCGTTCCCAGCATGGAATCGCCCACCGAACAAGCCGTCGAGCGCACCTGGAAGATCAGCGGCGCCTACGCGAACTGGGAGCTCAAGATCGCCGTCACCCCGCCCGCCACCGGGTCCGCGATCGAGTGCCGCGAACCCGACTACGCCTCGCTCGTCGGCCACTTCCGCGTGCTGGTCAACGACACCGAGCTCAGCCACAAGCTCCACCTCGAAGACCAGGAGAACGCCTAGGTCACGCCTGGGCCGTCGGCACCCGCACCGGCAGCCCGGCCGCGCGGTAGATCGCGTCGACCACCTTCATGTTCGCCACCGCGTCCCGAGCCGTCGTCGGGAACGGCTTGCCGTGCAGGACCGCGTCCGTGAAGGCGTCGAGCTGGTACCGGTACGACGGCTTCCAGCCGAACCGCTCGTTCCTGGTGTGCCCGTCCAACCGCACCGCCATCCGGTGCCCGAACTGCGGCATGAACGGGTTCGCCACCCGCAGCTCGCCCTTCTCCCCGATGACCCGCGCGGACAGCTTCAGCACCGCGCCCGACCACAGGGAGGCGTGCACGAACCCGACGTGCCCCTCGGGGAACACCAGGTCCGCCTTGACCGCCCGGTCGACCTTCCGGTTGCGCAGCCGCACCCGCGCGCTGCGCACCTCGGGCTCGCCGCCGAGCATCCGGACCGCGTTGACGGCGTAGCACCCGGCGTCCATCAGCGCCCCGCCCGCGAGGTCCCAGTCGTACCGGATGTTCGAGAACCTGGGCAGCGGGAAGCACATCCGCGCCTCCACGTGCCGCAGCGCGCCCAGCTCGGGCAGCACCTCGACCATGCGCCTGGCGAGCGGGTGGTACCGGTAGTGGAACGCCTCCATCACCACGAGCCCGCTGGCCTCGGCCGCCTCGGCGACCCGCTCGGCCTCCTCGGAGTTCGCGGCGAACGGCTTCTCGCACAGCACGTGCTTGCCCGCCGCGAGCGCCTTCAACGTCCACTTCCCGTGCAGCCCGTTGGGCAGCGGGTTGTAGACGGCGTCGACGTCGGGGTCGTCGAGCAGCGCCCGGTAGTCGTCGAAGACCTTCGGCACGAGGTTCTTGTCCGCGAACGCCCTGGCCCGCTCGGGGTCCCGCGCGGCGACCGCGACCACTTCCGCGGCGGACGACTTGAGGGCCGGCTTGACGAGAGCGGCGGGGGCGATGGCGGCAGCCCCGAGAACCCCGATCCGCACGCGGTCGCTCATGGATCACGAGGGTAGCGGCGGGGGCATGGGGGCGCTGTGAGGCAGGCGCCGGATCTCGGGGTGGTGGCGGTCCAGCTCGCCGACCTCGAACCGGCAGGACTTCATGGCCCACCACAGGAAAGCGCCCACGTCCCCACCGTGCTTGTAGGACCCGTCGGGGAACAGCGCCGCCCAGCCGTCGTGGGTCGCGATGAGGGTGGCGACGTGGGTGCCGTGGGTCGTCCAGATCCGGGTGGTGCCATCGACCGAGCCGGTGGCGACCCGTGTGCCGTCGGGGGAGAAGGCAACGGTGATGACGATCTCGCTGTGCCCGACAAGAACCACCAGAGGCTCGCCCTCGGCGGTCCAGATCCGCGCGGTGCCGTCGCTGCTGCCGGTGGCGATGAGCGAACCGTCGGGGGCGAAGGCGACGGAGTGCACCCGCCGGGTGTGGCCGATGAGGGTGGCGACCGAAATGCCGTCGATGGTCCAGGTGCGGGCGGTGCCATCGTTGCTGCCGGTGGCGAGTTCCGCTCCGTCCGGCGACCACGCGACCGCCGTGGTTGGCCTGGCGTGTCCGAAGGTGGCGACGCGGGTGCCATCGGCGGTCCAGATCCGTGCGGCTCCGTCGTGACTGCCGGTGGCGATGAGCGTGCCGTCAGGTGAGAAGGCCACCGAGGTGACCCAGTTCTTGTGCCCGTCGAGGAGGGCCAGCGGCGTCCCCATGGCGCTCCAGACGCGGGCGGTGAGGTCGCTGCTCCCGGTGACGACGCGGGTGCCGTCGGGTGAGAAGGCGACCGCGTTCACCCGCTGCTCGTGGCCGGTGAGCTTGGTGATCAGGGTGCCGTCGGAGGTCCAGACACGGGCGGTGCCATCGTGCCCGCCGGTGGCGACGCGCTTGCCGTCGGGTGAGAAGGCGACCGCGTTCACCCGCTGCTCGTTCTCGCTGAGGGTGCTGGCCAACTCCCCGTCGGTGGTCCAGATCCGGGCCGCTCCGTCGCTGCTGGACGTGGCGACGCGCGTGCCGTCGGGGGAGAACACGACGGTGGTGATGGTCCTGGAGCGGTTGGTCGGGATGGCGACCAGCGCGCCGTCGGTGGTCCAGGTCCGAGCGGTCTTGTCGTTGCTGCCCGTCGTGATGAGCGTGCCGTCCGGCGAGTAGGCGATCGAGGTGATAGCGCCCTGGTGACCGACGAGGTCGGCGACGTGCGCGCCGTTCGCGGTCGAGACCTGCGCGGTGCCGTCGCTGCGGCCTGTGGCGATCTGCGAGCCGTCGGGGGAGTAGGCGATCGCGGTGATAGGCCTGGTTCCGTCGATGATCGTGGCGACCGGTGTGCCGTCGGCGGCCCAAGTGCGGGCCGTGCGGTCGTCGCTGCCGGTGGTGATGCGCTTGCCGTCGGGGGAGTAGGTCACGGCGTTGATCCCGTTCCCGTGTCCGGAGAGGGCGGCGACGTAGTCGCCCTCGGCGGTCCAGACGTGCACGACGCCCTCGGCGCACGCGATGGCCAGGTGCGTGCCGTCCGGCGAGTAGGCCATCGACGTGATGCGCTGCCGAACGCCGCGAGCGATGATCAGCTCACCCGTGTACGCCCAGATTCGTGTGGTGCCGTCTCGGGCCCCGGTGGCGATGTGCGTGCCGTCTGGTGAGGCCGTGACGGCGGTGACCGGGCTCCGGTGATCTTCGAGCGTGACAACGTGTTCGCCCTCGATCGTCCACACGCGTGCTGTTCGGTCGTCGCTTCCGGTGATGACGTGGGTCCCGTCCGGGGAGAACGCCACCGAGGTGACCTTGCCGCTGTGGTCGCCGGTGAAGCGCAGCGACGAGTGGCTCTCCGCGTGCAACAACTCCACCTGCTTGCCGTGCGCCAGCGCGATCGTCTCCCCGTTCGGCGAGTAGGCGACGGCCAGCACGGCCGCGCTGCGCGCCAGCATCACCTCGGCCCGGTCCCGGCCGCTCACCGCCGCCGCGCGCAGCTCCGGGTGCCGCTCGGTCCCGGCCACCCCGAGCAGTGCCGCGCCCTCCCAGCGGCTCCCGGTCAGCACCGCGTCCGACAGGTCGCCGCCGGTGACGCGGGCGCCCCGCAGGTCCGCCCCGGTCAGGTCGACCCCGCGCAGCGCGGCCCCGTCGATCCGCTGCCCGCGCAGGTCCGAGCCCGCCAGGTGCGTCCCGCGCAGGTCCAGCCGGGACAGGTCGGCGGTCCGCAGGTCCAGCCCGCTCAGGTCCTCCAACCCGCTGCCGCCCAACCGGTCGACCACCAGCAGCGCGTTCTGCTTCTCCTCCGCGCTCGCCAGCCCGTCGACCGACACCGACAGGGCCCACCGCCGCGCCCGCGCGTGCCCGGCCAGGTCGCACAGGAAGTCCACCATCAGCCGCGACATCGCCTGCCCCGCGACCTCCCCCAACCCCTCCCCGGCCCGCAACCGCCGCGCCGCCTCGTTCGCCACCAGCCACTCCATCACCGACCGGTGCACGAACCCGAAGCCGCTCTCGCCCGTCACCAGCAGCGTCCCCGAGCCGATCGCGTGCGCCACCTGGTCCTGCGTGTACCCCAGGTCCGCCACCTCGGTCAGCGCCGCCACCGCGACCACGCCCAGCTCGTCCTCCTGGATCGCGTTCGCGCCCGTCGACCACAGCCGCGTCGCCAGGTCCGTGCACACCCGCAGCCGCTCGTCCCTGCCCAGCACCGGCAGCCCGTGCCGGTGCTCCTGGCGGGCCTGCTCGTGCAGCAGCCACGAGTCCACCAGCTCCTGGTACAGGTCCGCCGCGCTGATCGTCCCCTTGCGCTGCTGCACCTCCCGCAGCCGGTGCTCCTCCAGCTCCGCGATGAACGACAGCATCCGGGGGTTCCGCGACAGCCCCAGCAGGTCCTGGACCTCGTCCAGCAGCCGCAACCGCGCCCGCGCCCGCTCGTGGTCGCCGCCGTACCGCTTGGTCAGGAACTCCACGATCTGCCCGCGCGTGAAGTCCTCCAGCTCCACCACCCGGCTCGCCCCGGTCGCCACGACCTCGTCGCCCAGCGCCGTCAGCACCTGCGCGGCCGAGCGGAAGTGCTGGGTGCGGCTGGTCAGCACGACCTTCGCCTCGCCGCCGACCACCTCCAGCAGGGTGCGCAGGTAGTCGGCGGCGTTGTCGTAGCCGACGCGCAGCTCCAGCTCGTCGAACCCGTCGAACAGCAGCGCGACCCGGCCGCTGGCGATCATGTACCGGAGCTTGTCCACGTCGACCACGGCCACGCCCTGGCCCACCAGGGCGTTCGCCAGCAGCTGGTTGAGCGTCGGGGCCTTCTGCAGCGACCGCAGCTCCACCAGCAGCGGCGTCACCCCGCCCAGGTGCTCGGGCAGCGCGCGCGCCAGCTGCCGCAGCAGGAACGACTTGCCGCGCCCGAAGTCCCCCAGCACCACCACGAACTGCCGCGCCCGCAGACCGAGCCAGCCGAGCACCCGCGCGAGCAGGTCCGGTTCCACCTCGCCGGACGAGTGGCGGCCCACGACCCGGTAGCGCTGCGCGGTGTACAGCGCCTCGGGGTAGACCTTGTCGCGGGCGAGGGCGCTCTTGAGGCGCTCCTCCAGCGGGCCGAGGTCGAGCAGGCCCCGGTACTCGACCCAGCTGCGCGGGGACACGCCCCGGCGGGTCGCGCGGCCCACGAGGTCCGCGGAGGCGAGGCGACCGCTGTAGACGATCTCCGAGCGGGTGCCGGGGTCCTCGGCGGTGAAGTGCCGGTGCACGTCCACGACGAACGCGTCCACGTCGGCCTCGGTCAGGTCCCCGTCGACCACGCCCACCGGCCGGTAGTCCACGCCGCCGCCGGGGATCGGGAGGCCGACGCGCAGGTAGGACTTCTCCGGGTGCGGCACGGTGCTCGCGTCGGGGTGCGCGAAGCGGGTGGCCTCGACGACGCGGTCGAAGAAGGCGTTGCCGGATGGGGGCGGCTGGGTTTGCGGTGGGCTTTCCTGCGGGGCCGGGTCGGCGTTGCGGCGCTCGGTGACGCGCCAGGCGGTTCCGGTGGGGCTGATGCTGGTGTCGCCGGTCCAGCGGCCGTGCGCGAAGCGGCGGGCCTGGCGGGTGGTGCTGGAGGCGTCGAACGAGACGAGCCGGTAGCCGTCGTTGGTGGTGGGGGAGGAGAAGAGGTGGTGCAGGTCTTCCTGCCGGACGGTTTCGGGGGTTTCCCCGTGCACCACGCCGAGCCGGAGCTGGTCGGGCTCGCGGAACCCGTCGAGCCACGCGCGGAACCGGGAGACCTGGTCGCGGCCGAGGCTGGCGGTGGCGCGCTCGTGGGTGTCGGCGGTGGTGGAGTTGAAGCCGGCGACGACGGTCGAGAGGTCGGGGATCTCGAAGAGGGTCCAGGGCTCGTCGGCGGTGAAGGTGGGGGAGTGGCCGTCGTAGAACCGGTCGAAGGCGGCGGAGAACTGCTTCCACTTGGGCCAGAACGGGGGGACCGGCTCCTCGTCGTCGGCCTCGGCGGTGTCGAAGTAGGCCTTGCACGCCTTGCGGTTCACGTCGTGCGCGCCGGGGACGACGAGCACGCGGTCGCGGGGGAGGTCGAGGTCCTCGGCGAGGTCGGCCAGGAGGCGGAAGGCCTGCGCGAACTCGGCTTTGCCGCCCTGCTCGGTGAGGTCGCCCGCCACGACGAGGAGGTCGGGCGGGGTGTCGGCGGGGAGGTCGCGGAGCAGGTCGTCGGTGGTGAACGACCAGGTCTTGCCGCCCGCGCGGGGGCCGGGGAGGTGCAGGGCGGTGACCAGGTCGGGCCGCTTGGCGGTGCGGCTGCTGCCGAGGGCGGACCAGCCGACGCGGAGCTGCTCGGCGGAGATCGCGTAGCTGTCCGGGGTGGAGGTCCCGGCGGTGGCGATGATGCCGACGACGCGGCCGGTGACGTCGTCCCAGACGGGGCTGCCGCTGAAGCCGGGTTGGACGCGGAGGGCGGAGGTGGATTCGAGCTGGAGGTGGCCCCGGCTGTTGCGGCCCTTGACGAGGGCGTCCACCCAGGCGCCGTCGGGGCGGGTGGGTTTGGCGGGGTAGCCGAAGATCCGGACGACGGTGTTGGGGCGGGGGAGGGTGGTGATCAGGCGGGCCGGGGGGATGTCCGGCGGGGGCGCGTCGAGGGCGAGGCCCGCGATGTCGTCGCCGGGGTCGCCCTCTCGGGCGGGCGGGGGCATCCAGTGGACGACGCGGGCGGTGGTGGTGCGCGGGCCGAACTGGACGCGGATCGGCGCGTCGGGGCGGGCGGGGTCGCGCTCGTGGCGGCGGAGGGCGTGGTTGACGACGTGCGCGCAGGTCATGACCGTGCCGCCGGCCAGCAGCACGGCCCCGCCGACGGGGTTGTCGTCGGCGTCGAGGACGCGGGCGGCTGAGCTGGGTAAGGCGGCGGGGTGCACTTCTCAGGGTTACCACACGTCGCGCAGCGTGGTCAGGGTGCTGGTGGGGGATCGATGCCAACCGCGTGCACACCCGCAGCCGCTCGTCCCGGTCGAACGACGGCATCCGCGGATTCCCCGACAGTCCGAGCAGGTCGCGCACCTCGCCTCAGCGGCCAGGAAGTACGCCGCGCACGCCTTCGAGTTCACGTCCCGCGCCCGCGGCGCCACCGCCTCCACCCACGCCCCCCCGGGCCGCGATGGCTTGCCGGGGTACCCGAACACCCGCACCACACCCGAGGGCGGCGAATCAGCCCCCTCGCCCCGCCCCAGCGCCAGGTTCACCACGTGCGCGCAAGTGACGAACCGACCACCCTCGAGCAGCACCCCAACACCCACCGTGTTCCCCGCGCCATCGAGCACGCGGGCCACGCAACCGGGCAAGGAACCGGCAGGCACCGCCCACACCTACCACACATACTCTTCCGTCATGGACGTCCTCGTTGTCGATCACCCCCTGGCCAGGGCCCGCCTGACCACCATGCGCGACGCCCGCACGGACAACGCCGCGTTCCGCGCCGCGCTGCACGAGCTCACCGTCATGCTCGTCTACGAAGCCACCCGCAACGCCCCCGTCGCCGAGGAGCGCGTGCACACCCCCGTCGCCCGCACCACCGGCTACCGCCTCGCCAACCCGCCGCTGCTCGTGCCGGTGCTCCGCGCCGGCCTCGGCATGGCCGACCAGGCGCACAAGCTCATCCCCGACGCGCAGATGGGCTTCGTCGGCCTGGCCCGCGACGAGGAGACGCTCCAGCCGACGCCCTACATGGTGTCGCTGCCCGAGTCCCTCGCGGGTCGCCCGGTGTTCGTGCTCGACCCGATGCTCGCCACCGGCGGGTCGATGGTCTACACGATCAAGCTGCTCACCGAGCGCGGCGCGACCGACGTGACCGCCGTGTGCGCGCTCGCGGCCCCCGAGGGCATCGAGCACCTGCGCGAGTCGGGGCTGCCGATCCGGCTCGTGACCGCGAGCGTGGACGAGCGGCTCAACGACTCCGGGTTCATCGTGCCCGGCCTCGGCGACGCGGGCGACCGGCAGTACGGCGCCGTCTGATCGGCTCAGCGCGGAAGGGGCCGTCCGGGGTCGGGCGGCCCCTTCGCCGTCTCCAGGGCCCGTCCGCACCAGTGCGGATCGCGCCGACCCCTCGTCCCGGTAACGGCAGGCGCCCGGATTGCGCTGTTCAGCCGTAGAGGTGGTCTAGACCTTTGTTCTACGTTGTGGTTCGGACCGATCGCTCCGCGAACGGTGGCGAGCACCCGCCCACCTGCGCGGACGCCGGGTACGGGCCGCCTCGCGAGAGGTGGTCAAGGGGGTCGGGGAGGGTATGCGGCGGCCTCCTCCCCGGCCTCCGCCCGCCCAGGCGGGCATCACCCGCGACGGTCGGTCGGGGCGCCGAAGAACCGCGGAGCCCTGCGCCGAACGCCGTTGCGCCGCAAAGCACTTCGCGTGAACGGACCGCGCACCCCGTTGTGCGGCAAGGACCTGCGGGCGCGACTACCGCCGCCGCCACCCCTCGCACTGCGCGCGCACCGCCCGCTCGTACACCGCCCCCACCGCGAGCCCCGCGGGCAGCGCCGCGTTCAGCTCCAGCGAGATCAGCCCGTGCACCAACCCCCACAGCGCCAGCGCCAGCTGCCCCGGCTCCTCGTCCACGAACACCCCGTCGCGCACCGCCCGCTCCACCGCGCCGAGCACCGGCTGGAACGTCCCCCGCGCCAGCTCCGCGACCCCCGCCGACGGCTGGAAGTCCAGCGTGGACCGGCTGCTGAACATCACCAGGTAGAAGTGCGGGTCCGCCAGCGCGTGCTCCCGGTAGGCCCGGCCGATCCGCGTGATGTCCTCCACGGGGTCGTCCGTCCCCGGCACGGAGGCAAGCCTCTGCTCGTAACGGCGGAACCCCTCTTCGTACAACGCGTCCAACAGCGCGGGCTTGCCCCCGAACAGCGAGTACACCGCTGTGGTCGAGGTGTTGACATCCGCCGCGAGCCTGCGCAAGCTCAGTGCGCCCGGCCCCTCGGTGGACAGGAGTTCACCCGCGCGGTCGAGCAGCCGAACGCGAAGGGCGTCGTCGTGGGTCTTCGGTCTTGGCACCGGGGAATCGTAACGCAACGGTGTTATAAAAAGCCTCTGGTCAGCGTGGTACCACATTGGTACCATCAAGAGAATGGCGATGACCTTGCGTCTGAGCGATGAGGAGAACCGGCGGCTCGACGAGCTCGCAGCCGCCGAGGGCCGTTCGAAGCAGGAAGTCGTGCGGCTCGCGCTGGCCGACCGCTGGGCCAGGCTCCAGAAGGAGGAGGAGCTGTCCGAGGTGCTCGGACGGGTGCTCCCCAAGTACCGGGGTCTGCTCGACAAGCTGGGATCGGCCTGATGGCGCACTGACCGCGCCTCCGTTGTGATCCACTGGTGTCGTGGTCAACTACCTCGACGCCGGCGATCTGCTCGTGCTGGCGACCGCCGTCACCGGCGGCGATCTCGTCGTGCGCGACTTAGGCCTGCTCGACTCCGCTGCTCACCGCCCCAGGGCGACCGTGCTCGGCGTCGAGGCCTACGACACGCTGTGGCTCAAGGCCTCCGCCCTGCTCGACTCCATCGTCCGCACCCGACCCCTGTCCGAGGGCAACTGGCGCCTCGGCTGGGTGGCCGCCGTGACGCTGTGCGACATCAACGGCTGGTGGATCGAGGCCGAGGAGGACGACGCCCTCGAACTCGTCCGCTCCCTGGGGCGCGAGCAGGTCGACGTCCCCGGCATGGCCGCCCACCTGGAGGCGTGGGGCGTGCCCAAGGACGGCTGACCTGCCGGAGGTCGCGGGCCCGAAGGCGCGCGCGGCGAAACCCCAGGCGGGCGCGGAACCACCGCAGCGGGGGCGTTGACCGGGGACCGGGTCGGGTCCCTACCGTTCCGGGCGTGACGATCTCGATCGCCCAGGCCGCGGAGCGCAGCGGCCTGTCCATCGACACCCTGCGCTACTACGAGCGGATCGGGCTGCTCGACCCGCCCGCCCGCGACGCGGGCGGCAGGCGCGACTACAGCGAGGACGACCTCAGCTGGCTGGCCTTCCTGACCAGGATGCGCGCCACCGGGATGCCGATCAAGATGATGCGCGAGTACGCCCAGCTGCGGCACCGCGGCGACCCCGGCGCGGCCCGGCGGCGGCAGATCCTCGTGGAGCACCGGACGGCGGTGCGCGAGCGCGTGGCCGAGCTGAACGCCTGCCTGGAGGTGCTCGACTACAAGATCGAGCACTACGGCAGCCTGGAGCGCACGTTCGTGGAAGGCATCACCAGGGGCGCCACCGCCTGAGCGGGCCCCTGGGCAGCGGAAAAGCAGGCACACGGATGGGGGACGGGCGAGGGGCGGGCGCGCGCGCCGAGTTGCCGCGTGATCGCTGATGGATAACATCGGCCCTGCGCGATGCCGCAGCCCAGGCTGCCACTGCCGCGATCCCGCCCCTGTCTCGCCGGCAGGGAGTGAGCCGGGGGAGCGAGCAGGTCCGCCCAGCACCGCGCACGCACCGCGCTGCACCACGCTCGCACAGGTCGCCGCCCGCGCTCACCGGGAGGCCGAACCGTCGCGAGGTGGTCATGGCCGCGCACTGGGCCGCGCTGCTCGTCCTGCTCCCGCCCCTGATCGGCCTCGCGCGCCACTGGCTCGTGCTGCGCTTCTTCCGCCGCGTCTACGAGCACGGCGGCGCCAAGGACCTCAAGGCCGCCGCCGAGGCCGTCCGCCGCACCAGGCCGTGGACCGCCGACCTCCAGACCCGGCGTCCCGGCGCCGCCGCGCCCCGTCCGGACCCGCCCCCGAGGGGGGACCGCCTGCCCGCCCGGCGCTCGGTGCGCAAGACTAGGGGCGTCCCCCCGCAAAGCGCGCTGGAGCGCCCGTCGAACCGGGGGGACGGCAACGGGGAGTGACCGGCGCGCAACCGGTGACCGCCCGGCGCGTCCTTGCAAGTGACAGGAGGGAGTCATGGACACTCGCAGCATCGCCACGATGGCGCGCAACCGCCGGATCATCTGGGGTGGCGGCGTCGGCCTCGCGGTCGGCCTGATCGGCTTCCCGCTGGTGCTCATGAGCGTGTGGCCCGGCGTCGACCACAGCCCGTGGAGCATCAACACGATGGTCCTCGCGGCCGGGGTCACCCTGTGCACGCTCAGCTACATCGGGATCCGCCTGGCGGTCTCGGCCTTCACCGACGACCGGGTCTCGCCGCCGGACAACCGGCCCTACCTGGTGGCCGGTGGTGCGGCGGCGATCGCCGTGCTCTGCCTGGTCATCGCGGTCATGGGCTGACCCTGGAGCCCTCCGCCGGACCGCGCGCGGCCGGCCTCAGTCGGCCAGCAGGTCCGACACGCGCCCGCGCAGGGCGCCCAACCGCTCACCCGCTCGGGCACGGGCCGGGGCCAGGTCGGCGGGGTCCGCCACGGGCTCCACGACCTCCAGGTAGGCCTTCAGCTTCGGCTCCGTGCCCGAGGGGCGCACCACGACCCGCACGCCGTCCTGCGTCAACCGCACGACGTCCGCGCCGGGCAGCAGGTCCTCGAACGCGAACCCCTCCGGCGGCGACTGCCGCAGCCGCGCCATGAGCGCCCCGATCCGGCTCAGGTCGGTGAAGCGCAGCGACACCTGGTCGGTCAGGTGCAGCCCGTGCTCCAGTGCCAGCTGGTCCAGCGCGTCCAGCAGCGTGCGCCCCGACGCCTTCAGCGTGGCCGCCAGGTCGCAGGCCACCACGGCCGCCGAGATGCCGTCCTTGTCGCTGACGTGCGCCGGGTCGACGCAGTGCCCCAGCGCCTCCTCGTACGCGTACACCAGCCGCTCACCGGCCCGCACCAGCCACTTGAACCCGGTCAGCGTCTCCGCGTACCGGGCCCCGTGCGCCTGCGCGACGCCGCGCAGCAGCGAGGACGACACGATCGTCGTGGCCACCAGCGGGTCGGGCTCCTCGGTGGTGCTCAGCACCAGCGACCCGAGCAGCACGCCCGTCTCGTCGCCGCGCAGCATCCGCCACGACCCGTCCCGCTCCCGCACGCCCAGCGCGCACCGGTCCGCGTCCGGGTCCAGCGCGATCGCCAGGTCCGCGTCGACCTGCGCGGCCAGCTCCAGCAGCCGGTCCGCCGCGCCGGGCTCCTCCGGGTTCGGGAACGCCACGGTCGGGAAGTCCGGGTCGGGCACGGCCTGCGCGCGCACCACGTGCACGTCGGTGAACCCGGCCCGGCTCAGCGCCTCCACGGCGGTCGCGCCGCCCACCCCGTGCATCGGGGTCAGCGCCACCCGCAGCCCGCGCGCGGACCCGCGCGGCAGCGACGACACCCGGCCCAGGTACTCGTCCAGCTCGTCCTCGGACACCTCGGTCCACGACTCGCTGGACGGCACCGACACCGCCGCCGCCACCTCGGAGATCGCCACCTCGATCTGCCGGTCGGCGGGCGGCACGATCTGCGAGCCGCCCTCCAGGTACAACTTGTAGCCGTTGTCGGCGGGCGGGTTGTGCGAGGCGGTGATCTGCACGCCCGCCACCGCGCCGTGCCGCCGCACCAGGAACGCCACCAGCGGCGTCGGCAGCGGCCGGGGCAGCAGCCGCACGGTGAACCCGGCGGCGGCCAGCACCCCGGCCGCCGCGCGCGCCAAGTCCTCCGAGCCGTGCCTGGCGTCCCGGCCGACGAACACCAGGCCGCGCGCCCCGCCGCCCTGCTCGGCCAGCCACCGGGCCACCCCGGCGGTCGTGCGCACCACGACGGCCCGGTTCATCCCGTTCGGCCCGGCCCGCACCGGCCCGCGCAGCCCGGCGGTGCCGAACGTCAGCGGCCCGGACATCCGGTCGGCCAGCTCCTCCAGCGCCGCCGGGTCGCCGCCCATCGCCCCGGCCAGGACGCGCTGCAGCTCGGTGCGCGCCTCCATGTCCGGGTCGTCGGCGATCCAGCGGAACGCGGCGTCGCGCAGCGCGGGGGACAGCGTCATGCCCGCTCCACCAGCTCCCGCAGCAGCGCGCCCATGCGGCTCGCGGCGGCCTGGCCCGCCTCCAGGACCTCCTGGTGGTTCAGCGGCTCGCCGGTGATGCCCGCCGCCAGGTTCGTCACCAGGGACAGGCCGAACACCTCCACGCCCTCGGCGCGCGCCGCGATGGCCTCCAGCACCGTGGACATGCCGACCAGGTCGGCGCCCATGGTGCGCAGCATCCGGATCTCGGCGGGGGTCTCGAAGTTCGGGCCGGGCAGACCGGCGTACACGCCCTCCTCCAGGGAGGGGTCGATGCCGCGCGCGATCTCGCGCAGGCGCGGCGAGTACAGGTCGGTCAGGTCCACGAACCGGGCGCCCACCAGCGGGGACGACGCGGTCAGGTTCAGGTGGTCGCTGATCAGCACCGGCTGGCCCACCGACATGCCCTGGCGCAGGCCGCCCGCGGCGTTGGTCAGCACCACGGTCTTCACGCCCGCGGCGGCGGCGGTGCGCACGCCGTGCACGACCTTGGTGATGCCCTTGCCCTCGTAGCCGTGCGTGCGGCCCAGCACGACCAGCGCGTTCTTGTCGCCCACCCGCACCGAGCGGATGGTGCCGCCGTGCCCGACGGCGGTGGGGGCCTCGAAGCCGGGCAGCTCGCCCATGGGGATCTCGGCCTGCGCCTGGCCGATCAGGTCGGCGGCGGGCCGCCACCCGGAGCCGAGGACGACGGCGATGTCGTGCCGGTCGACCCCGGTCCTCTCGCTCAGCGCCCGCGCCGCGTCGGCGGCGAGCGCTTCCGGACTGGTGTTCTCACTCTTGGCGGTCACCGCGGGAGCCTAACTCCCGCCGGGGGCGGTCGCCGCAGGTCACCCGATCACGGTCAGCGTGGGCGCGATCGAGTCGAACAGCTGCTCCCGGCCCTGCTCCTCCTGCTCGGTCGGGAACACCACCTCCACCACCCACAGGTCGTTGCCCCTGGGCAGCACCCGCGCGTAGTGCGAGCGCCGGGTCTGGGCCGAGCCCGTCCCGGCGCGGGACTGCCCGTCGCGCGGGTGCTCGACGGTGTTGTAGCTGTACTGGACCGCGCCGTCCCGCCCGGCGTTCGGCAGCGGCTCGGTGGGCTGCTTCTCCTGGCCGGGGAAGTAGTTGTCCCCGCCCCAGCGCCCGGCCACCAGGTCCAGGTAGTTGTCCACGCTCAGGCCGGGGAAGAAGTCCGGGAACCGCTCGACCGTCACCTGCCAGCTGCCGGACGGGTCCACCAGCAGCACGGCGGTGCTGTTGGCCACGCCGCCGTTGCCGCTCTGCGTCACGAACGAGGTCCAGTCCGAGCCGACGTCGATGGTGAACCCGGCGCCCCGGTCGCCCTCCTTGGTGGCCGCGCGCAACTCCCGGCGCACCAGGGACACGGTCACCGTCGCGGGCGCGGACGGGGTGCGCTCGGCGCTCGACGCGGCGGGCGGGAGCAGCGGCCTGCCCGCCGCCGCGAGGGTCAGCACGAACCCGGAGCCCGCCCCGACGGCGAACAGCACGGTCGCCGCCAGCGCCAGCAGCACCGTGGCCAGCCCGGAGCGGCGGGCCGGGGGAGCGTCCGGGAAGTCGTACCCCTCGTCGTAGTCCGCGCCGTAGTCCTCGCCGTAGTCCGCGCCGTACTCGTGCGGGTGGTCGGTGACCTCGTGCGGCCCCGAGCGGCCCGACGAGCCGCCGGACAGCAGGAAGGGCAGCGGGCCGGGGTCGGCGGCCAGCGGCGCGTCCGGCGCGGGCTCGGCGGAGCGCAGCCTCACCGGCTCGGGCCGCACCACCTCCACCACCGGTCTGGGCTCCGCGCCCTCCTCGAACGGGAAGCCGTCGGCGTCCGGCAGCAGCGGGCGCACCAGCCTGCGCACCTCGGACAGCGGCAGCCGCTCCGCCGGGTCCTTGCGCATCAGCCCGCCGACCACCTCGGCCAGCTCGCCGCACACGTCCGTGGACGGCACGTCGCCGTGCACCACCTGGTTGATGGTCTGCAGCGGGTTGTCGCCCTCGTAGGGCAGCTGGCCGGTCATCGCCGCGAACAGCGTCGCGCCCAGGCTCCACTGGTCGACCGCCTGCGTGACGACCCCGTCGGTGGCGATCTCCGGCGCGATGAACGCGGGCGTGCCCAGCGCGATGCCGCGCGAGGTCATGGTCGCCTCGGCCATGTTGCGGGCGATGCCGAAGTCGGTCAGCTTCACCCGGCCGTCCGCGGCGACCAGCACGTTGCCCGGCTTGACGTCCCGGTGCGTGATGCCCGCCCGGTGCGCGGCGTCCAACCCGGACGCGACCGCGTGCGCCACCACCGCCCCCTGCTCGGCGGTCAGCGGACCGCAGCGGCGCACCACCTCCGCCAGCGACTCGGACGGCACCAGCTCCATCACCACGTACGGGTCGCCGTCGACCTGCACCACGTCGTAGATCGTCACCAGGTTCGGGTGGGCCAGCTGCGCGGCGGCGCGGGCCTCGCGCAGCGTGCGCTCCCGCAGCACCGCCGCCTCCCCGCCCGCCATCCCGGACGGCTGGAAGACTTCCTTCACGGCGACCGCGCGCCGCAGCACCTCGTCGTGCGCGGCCCAGACGGTCCCCATCGACCCGCTGCCCAGCACGTGGTGCAGGCGGTAACGGCCCGCGATGAGGCGCTCACTGTCCACCCGGCCATTGTCCACGAGCCGGGGGCCGCCCCAGCGCCGCTCGCGCCCGCCGCCGCCCGACCGGGCGGCACCGCAGTTCGGACGCCCGCAGCGGTCCCGGAACCCCCTAGCGGCAGGCCTTCCACGACCACGTCCGGGCCTGCGGAACCCCGCGACCGGCACGCGGGCGCCGGTCACTCTCGGCGGTCGGCCCGCCTCCCACGCGGGTGAGCGCCCGTGCGCCCGGACCCGAGCAGTCCGCACCGGGGGACCAGGGGTCCCCCCAGACCCGCGCTGGCAGGTCGTTCCCGTTCCGGGCGACCGCCGACCCGTTCGGCGCCGTCCGTCGAAAGAGCGCCTAGCCCGCGCGCACGCCCGTCCGCGACACTGCGGGGCATGATTGAGCAGCCGGGCGAGCTGGCGCTGGCCGCCGAGTTCCCCGAACCCGACCGCGAGCGGTGGCTGGGCCTGGTCGAGGGCGTGCTCGGCAAGACCGGCGCCGAGTACGACTCGCTCGTCACCACGACCTACGACGGCATCGCCGTGCAGCCGCTGCACACCGCCGACGAGCCCCTGCCCGCCACCGGCCTGCCCGGCACGTTCCCGTTCACCAGGGGCGGCAGGCCGCAGGGCACCGCGCTGGGCTGGGAGATCCGCCAGCAGCACCGGGAGGCCGACCGCGAGGCGGTCGTGGCCGACCTGGAGAACGGCGTCGGCGCGCTGTGGCTCAGGGGGATCGCCGCCGCCGACCTGGAACCGCTGCTCGCCGAGGTCTACCTCGACCTCGCGCCGGTGGTGCTCGACGCGGGCGCCGACTTCGCCGCGTCCGGCCGGGAGCTGCTGCGGATCTGGGGCGAGCGGTCCGCGCCGGGCAGCGAGCTGGCGGGCAACCTCGGCGCCGACCCGCTCGGCGCCCTCGCCGCCACCGGGCAGGAGCCCGACACCGCCGCCCTGCTCGACCTGCTGCCGCGCCTGGACCCGTTCCCGGCCGCCAGGCTGATCGCCGTCGACGCCCTGCCGCACCACAACGCGGGCGGCTCCGACGCGCAGGAGCTCGGCGCCTCGCTCGCCGCGGGCGTGGCCTACCTGCGGCTGCTCACCGACGCGGGCCTGCCCGTCGCGCGCGCCGCGCGGCTGCTGGAGTTCCGCTACGCCGCCACCGCCGACCAGTTCCTCACCACCGCCAAGCTCCGCGCCGCCCGCAGGCTGTGGGCCCGCGTCACCGAGGTGTGCGGCGAGCCGACCCCGCAGGTCCAGCACGCCGTGACGTCCCCGGCGATGATGACCCGCCGCGACCCGTGGGTGAACATGCTGCGCACCACGATCGCCTGCGCGGGCGCCGGGATGGGCGGGGCCGACGCGATCACCGTGCTGCCGTTCGACCACGCCATCGGCCTGCCCGACGACTTCTCCCGCCGCATCGCCCGCAACACCCAGTCGGTGCTGCTGGAGGAGTCGCGGCTGTCGGCGGTGATCGACCCGGCGGGCGGCTCCTGGTACGTGGAGCGGCTCACCGAGGACCTCGCCAGGGCGGCGTGGCGCTGGTTCCAGGAGATCGAGGCCGAGGGCGGGCTCGCCGCCGCCCTGCGCTCCGGCCTGGTCGCCGACCGGCTCGCCGCCACCTGGGAGCGCCGCCGCGCCAACCTCGCCGACCGCACCGACGCCATCACCGGGGTCAGCGAGTTCCCGAACCTGGGCGAGAAGCCCGTCGTGCGCCGCCCCGCCCCGCCGGAACCCGGCGGCGGGCTGCCCGTCATCCGCTACGCCCAGGACTTCGAGGCGCTGCGCGACCGCGCCGACGCCGCCCCCGAGCGGCCCAGGGTCTTCCTGGCCACGCTCGGACCGGTCGCCGCGCACACCGCCCGCGCCACCTTCGCCGCCAACCTGCTCCAGGCGGGCGGCGTCGAGACCCCGCAGGCCGGTCCCACGAGGACCACCGACGACGTCGTCGCGGCGTTCCGCGCCAGTGGCGCCCGCGTCGCCTGCCTGTGCGGCAGCGAGAGCTCCTACGCGGAGCTGGCCGCCCCCACCGCCGACGCCCTGCGCGCGGCGGGCGCCGAGCGCGTCCTGCTCGCGGGCAAGCGCTCCGACGCGACCGTCGACGACCACCTGTTCCTGGGCTGCCCCGCGCTGGACGTGCTCGGGCGCACCTTCGAGTCCCTCGGAGTCCCGCGATGATCCCCGACTTCAGCCGGGTCGACCTCGGCGAGCCGACCGGCCCCGACGACCGGGCGCGGTGGCAGGCCGCGCTGCAGGAGGCCACCGGCAAGGGCGCCGACGCGCTCGCCTGGGAGACCCCGGAGGGCATCGGCGTCAAACCGGTCTACACCGCCGAGGACCTGGCGGGCCTGGACTTCCTGCGCACCTACCCCGGCGTCCCGCCGTACCTGCGCGGCCCGTACCCGACCATGTACGTCAACCAGCCGTGGACCATCCGGCAGTACGCCGGGTTCTCCACCGCCGAGGAGTCCAACGCCTTCTACCGCCGCAACCTCGCGGCCGGGCAGAAGGGGCTGAGCGTCGCCTTCGACCTCGCCACCCACCGCGGCTACGACTCCGACCACCCGCGCGTGGCGGGCGACGTGGGCATGGCGGGCGTGGCCATCGACTCCATCTACGACATGCGCCAGCTCTTCGACGGCATCCCGCTGGACCGGATGAGCGTGTCGATGACCATGAACGGCGCGGTGCTGCCCGTGCTGGCGCTGTACGTCGTGGCCGCCGAGGAGCAGGGGGTGGAGCCGGCGAAGCTGGCCGGGACCATCCAGAACGACATCCTCAAGGAGTTCATGGTCCGCAACACCTACATCTACCCGCCGAGGCCGTCGATGCGGATCATCTCCGACATCTTCGCCTTCACCTCGCGGTCCATGCCGAAGTTCAACTCCATCTCCATCTCCGGCTACCACATGCAGGAGGCCGGGGCGACCGCCGACCTGGAGCTGGCCTACACGCTCGCGGACGGCGTCGAGTACCTGCGCGCAGGCCGCGGCGCCGGGCTGGACGTGGACGCGTTCGCGCCCCGGCTGTCGTTCTTCTGGGCCGTGGGCATGAACTTCTACATGGAGATCGCCAAGCTCCGCGCCGCCCGGCTGCTGTGGGCCAAGCTGGTCAAGGGCTTCGAGCCGAGGTCGCCGAAGTCGCTGTCGCTGCGCACGCACTGCCAGACCTCCGGCTGGTCGCTGACCGCGCAGGACGTGTTCAACAACGTCGCCCGCACCTGCGTGGAGGCGATGGCCGCCACCCAGGGCCACACCCAGTCGCTGCACACCAACGCGCTCGACGAGGCGCTGGCGCTGCCCACCGACTTCTCCGCCCGGATCGCCCGCAACACCCAGCTGCTGATCCAGCAGGAGTCCGGAACCACGCGGGTGATCGACCCGTGGGGCGGCAGCGCGTTCGTGGAGCGGCTCACCCACGACCTCGCGCACCGGGCGTGGGCGCACATCACCGAGGTGGAGGCGGCGGGCGGCATGGCCGCCGCGATCGACGCGGGCATCCCCAAGCTGCGCATCGAGGAGGCCGCCGCCCGCACCCAGGCGCGCATCGACTCCGGCCGGCAGCCGGTGATCGGCGTCAACAAGTACCTGGTGGACGCGGACGAGCAGATCGAGGTGCTCAAGGTCGACAACGCGGGCGTGCGGGCCAGCCAGCTCGCGAAGCTGGAGCGGCTGCGCGCCGAGCGCGACCAGTCCGAGGTGGACGCCTCGCTGGACGCGCTCACCCGCGCGGCGGGCGCCGACACCGGTGGCGCGGCGGGGAACCTGCTGGAGCTGGCCATCTCCGCCGCCCGCGCCAAGGCCACGGTCGGGGAGATCTCCGAGGCCCTCGGCAAGGTCTGGGGACGCCACTCCGCCCAGATCAGGACCATCACCGGCGTGTACCGCGAGGAGGTCGGGGCCGTGTCCAACGTGGAGGGCACCCGCGCACTGGTCGCCGCGTTCGCCGAGGAGGAGGGCCGCCGCCCGCGCGTCCTGGTCGCCAAGATGGGGCAGGACGGGCACGACCGCGGCCAGAAGGTGATCGCGACCGCGTTCGCCGACCTCGGCTTCGACGTCGACGTCGGCCCGCTGTTCCAGACCCCGGACGAGGTGGCGCGGCAGGCCGTGGAGGCCGACGTGCACGTGGTCGGCGTGTCCTCGCTGGCCGCGGGGCACCTGACCCTGGTGCCCGCGCTGCGCGAGGCGCTGGCCGGGCTGGACCGGGACGACATCATGATCGTGGTCGGCGGCGTGATCCCGCCGCAGGACTTCGCGGCGCTGCGGGAGGCGGGCGCGTCGGCGATCTTCCCGCCCGGCACGGTCATCGCCGAGGCCGCCGCCGACCTGCTGCGCGAGCTGTCGGCCAGGCTCGGGCATGGCTAGGCGGCTCACCGCGGCCGAGTACGCCGAGGGGGTGCTGGGCGGCAGCAGGGCCGTGCTCGCCCGCGCCATCACCCTGGTCGAGTCCACCCGGCCGGACCACCGCGAGCTGGCGCAGGAGCTGCTGGTCGAGCTGCTGCCCCGCTCCGGCGGCGCGCACCGGGTCGGCATCACCGGGGTGCCGGGCGTCGGCAAGTCCACGTTCATCGACGCCTTCGGCACCATGCTCACCGAGCGCGGCCACCGGGTCGCGGTGCTGGCCGTCGACCCGTCGTCCACCCGCACCGGCGGCAGCATCCTCGGCGACAAGACCCGCATGGCCCGGCTGTCGGTGGACCAGCGCGCGTTCATCCGGCCCTCGCCGACCTCCGGCACGCTCGGCGGCGTCGCCAAGGCCACCCGCGAGTCGATCGTGCTGGTGGAGGCGGCCGGGTACGACGTGGTGCTCGTGGAGACCGTGGGCGTCGGGCAGTCCGAGACGGCGGTGGCGAACATGACGGACTGCTCGCTGCTGCTCACCCTGGCCCGCACCGGCGACCAGCTCCAGGGCATCAAGACGGGCGTGCTGGAGCTGGCCGACGTGGTCGCGGTCAACAAGGCGGACGGCGAGCACGCGCTGGAGGCCCGCAAGGCGGCCCGCGAGCTGGCGGGCGCGCTGCGGCTGCTGCGCGCGCACGACGCGCCGTGGCACCAGCCGGTGCTCACCTGCAGCGGGCTCGACGGGACCGGGCTGGACGAGGTGTGGCGGCAGGTGGAGAAGCACCGGGCCGCGCTGGAGGAGGCCGGGCTGCTGGCCCGGCGGCGCAGCGACCAGCAGGTCGGGTGGGCGTGGGCGATGGTGGAGGACCGGGTGCTCGGCGGGCTGCGGGCCGATCCGGGCGTGCGCGCGGAGGCCCCCGAGCTGGAGCTGGCGGTGCGGGAGGGGCGGCTCACCGCCACCCTCGCGGCGGAACGCATCCTCGAACTATTCACTCGCCGTTGAGAATCACTGGTTCAGGTGACCACTGACAGTGGTAACCAGACGGTGCGATGACTAGTCTGAGTAACCATGTGGCGTTCTGTGCTCGCGGTGTGGCTCTTCGTGGTCGTCTGCGCTGTCGGCACGCCCGCCACAGCGGCGGCGACGCCGGAGCCGCAGGTCAGCGCGCTCTCCGCCCCGGTGGTGGACGCGCGCCTCCAGCAGCCGGGGGACACCCCCGCGCCCGGTGGCACCGAGACCGGGGCCCCCGCGCCGACCGGGACCGAGACCGGCCAGCCCTCGGGCGACCAGTCACCCGGAGTCAGCAGCGAGACCAAGCGCAAGCTGTGGCTCGGCGCGATGGCGCTGCTCGTGTTCGGCGGCGTATTCTGGCGCAACCAGCGCAAGTGGGACCGGCGCAAGTCGTAGTCGCGGCGACCTCCGGCGCGCGGCCCCGACGCGGGCCGCGCCCGTCCGACCCGCCGTCGAACCGGTCACCGAACGACGGCGTGTCGGTCACCCCGCCGTGGTGGCGCGGTTCACCCCACGACCCGTTCCGGCGGCCCGGCGCAGGTCACGGCCCTCCCATCCAGTGGGAGGCCGGTCTCTCAGCTGCTGGGAGCAGTCGGGCGGTATATGGTCCCCTGACAGGTGCACCGGCGCGCTTGATCGGTCTGACCGAACTTCGTCGCACCGTTTGGCGCACCCCCGTGACCGGCCGCCGGTTGATCAAGGTGGGGAGCGTCACGCCCGCCGGGGCTGGTGCAGGATGGACGCAAATGGGTACCGACTTCAAGAAGCGCACGCGCTCGGCGGTCGAGCGCCACTCCGACGCGCTGGTCGCCCTGTCCCACAGCATCCACGCCGAGCCCGAGCTGGCGTTCCAGGAGCACCGCAGCGCCGCCAAGGTCGCCGACCTCCTGGAGGGCTCCGGCTTCGAGGTGGAGCGCGGCACGGCGGACCTGGAGACGGCCTTCACCGCCACGTGCGGCAGCGGTGACCTGGTCGTGGCGCTGTGCGCCGAGTACGACGCCCTCCCCGAGGTGGGCCACGCCTGCGGCCACAACGTGATCGCCGCCGCGTCCACCGGCGCGGGCCTCGCGCTGCGCGACCTCGCCGACGAGCTGGGGCTGACCGTCAAGGTGATCGGCACCCCGGCCGAGGAGGTCGGCGGCGGCAAGGTCCTGATGCTGGAGCGCGGCGCGTTCGACGGCGTCGGCCTGGCGATGATGGTCCACCCCGCCCCCTACGAGGCGGTGGCGGCCCGCTCGCTCGCGCTCACGGACCTGGAGGTCCGCTACACCGGCCGCCCCTCGCACGCCGCCGCCGCGCCCCACCGGGGGATCAACGCGGGCGACGCGCTCACCGTCGCGCAGGTCGCCATCGGACTGGCCAGGCAGCACTTCGAGCCCGGCCAGATGATCAGCGGCGTCGTGACCAGGGGCGGGGCCGCCCCCAACATCATCCCCGCGCACACCTCAGCCGTGTACGACCTGCGAGCCGACGACCTCGACTCGCTCACCGGCCTGGAGGAGCGCATCAGGAACTGCTTCCGCGCGGGAGCGGTGGCGACCGGCTGCGACCACGAGGTCGTGCAGGTCTCGCCCCCCTACGCGGAGCTGACCCCTGACCAGTGGCTCGCGGACGCCTACCGGCGCGCTGCAACGGAACTGGGCAGGAACCCGATGAGTCCCGAAGAGGAACAGCGGGAGAAGATCGGCAGCACGGACATGGGCAACATCACCCGCGCGCTGCCGTCGATCCACCCGACCATCGCAATCGACTGCGGAGACGCGGTGAACCACCAAATCGAGTTCGCTACTGCCTGCGCGTCGGCTTCCGCCGACCGCGCCCTGCTCGACGGGGCGCTCGCCCTCGCCTGGACCGCGATCGCCGCGGCGTCCGACGCCGACCAGCGGGCCAGGTTGATCGCCGGGGCGGTGGGGGCGTCGTGACGATCCTCGACTCGCGTCCCGAACTGCCGAGTGAGAAGGGCTCCGAAGTGCTGCTGACCGAGCGCGGGGTCAGCATTGCCCCTGTGGACGACCTGGGTGAGGGCCGAGGCCCCTCGTGGCTGGACGACTGGCTGTCGGCGAACGGGTCCGAGGTCATCGCCTGGCGGCGGCACATCCACGCGCACCCGGAGCTGTCCCGCAAGGAGTACCGCACCACCGAGCTGATCGGCGACGTGCTGCGCTCGGCAGGGCTCAAGCCCAGGGTGCTGCCCGGCGGCACCGGCCTGGTGTGCGACGTGGGCAGCGGCCCCCGGTGCGTGGCGCTGCGCGCCGACATCGACGCCCTGCCGCTGCGCGAGAACACCGGCGCGCCGTACGCGTCCGAGGTCGACGGGGTGTCCCACGCGTGCGGCCACGACGCCCACACGACGGTGCTGCTGGGCGCGGCGCTGGCGCTGGCGTCGGCCACCGAGCTGCCCGGCCGGGTGCGGCTGGTGTTCCAGCCCGCCGAGGAGATCATGCCCGGCGGCGCGCTCGACGTGCTCGCGGCAGGCGGCCTCGACGGGGTCGAGCGGATCTTCGGCCTGCACTGCGACCCCCGGCTCCAGGCCGGGCGGATCGGCACCAGGGTCGGCGCGATCACGTCCGCGTCGGACCTGCTGGAGCTGCGCCTGACCTCCCCCGGCGGCCACACCTCCCGCCCGCACCTGACCGCCGACCTGGTGCACGCGCTCGGCACGGTGATCACCGGGCTGCCGACGCTGCTGTCGCGCCGGGTCGACCCGAGGTCCGGCACGGTGCTCGTGTGGGGCGCGGTGCACGCGGGCGAGGCGGCCAACGCGGTGCCGCAGGACGGCGTGCTGCGCGGGACCCTGCGCACCGGCGACCGGGACATCTGGGCCGAGCTGGAGCCGCTGGTCAAGGAGCTGGTGTCGTCCCTGCTGGCCCCGCTGGGCGTCGGCTTCGACCTGCACCACCGCAGGGGCGTGCCGCCCGTGGTGAACGACCGCGAGTCGACCATGCTGCTGCGCGCGGGCATCGAGGCCGCGCTGGGCGAGGACGCGCTGGCGGGCACCCAGCAGTCGTCGGGCGGCGAGGACTTCGGCTGGTACCTGGAGCACGTGCCGGGCTCGTTCGCGCGCCTGGGCGTGTGGGACGGCGAGGAGCCCCCGCGCGACCTGCACCAGCCGACGTTCAACCTGGACGAGCGGGCGCTGATGGTCGGCGTGCGCGTCATGGTGCACACGGCGCTGGCGGCGCTGGCCTAGTCGGTCCCGCACCCGCCCCGCCACCGCGCCCGGTGGCGGGGCGGAGTGCTGTACGCGGACTCGCCGTTCGGGTCCGCGCGTCAGGCGTCGGGGCTGTTCGGTCAGCGGGCCGCGTCGGTGAGGCCGACGAGCTCAGGGCGCTTCTCGGGCCTGCCCCGGTCCAGGACCTCGCGCAGCCAGCCGTAGGCGGTGAAGCCGCTCTTGGCGGAGACGCAGTGCGTGTCCGTGCCGAGGGCGATCTCCTGCTCGTCCACCAAGCCGCCCTCGTCCTCGTCGAACCCGAGCTCCGTCGCGGTCATCCCGTCCCCCCTCTCCCGGCCAGGTCCCAGCCGTCGGCCTGCCACGCCGGGTGCGCCACCGCCGACAGCCACAGCGCCACCGCCGTCAGGCCGCTCAGCCAGACCGTCGCGGCGGGCGGCCGCGGGACCGCGCGCGGCAGGCCCCGGTCGACCTCGGACGCGCCCAGCCGCGCGACCACCCCGAGCCCGGCGGCGACCACGACCAGCGCGGGCCGGCACAGCCGCGGCAGCACGGCGCGCAGCACCCCGGCGTCCCGATCGGCCACCCGCCGCGCGGACACCTCGAACCGCGTCACCAGCGCACCGCCGGACGGTGATCCGGCGCCCAGCGCCCCCCTGCTGGCTGGGGCCCTCACCCGTTCAAGACGCCGCCGCCCGGCCCGCGCACGAGGCGCGGACCGGGCGGCGGGAACATCGCTGGCGGGGGTTCAGCGCGGCATCAGGACACCGGCTCGACCAGCTCCGGCCGCACCTCCGGCGCCGCCGCCCGCACCGCGTCGGCGGCCTGGTCGCTCGGCTCGTCCTGCGAGGCCCGCTCGGCCTCCACGCGCGCCGTGTACACCTCGACCTCGCGCGCGATCGCGGCCTCGTCCCAGCCCAGCACCCCGGCCATCAGCCCGGCCACGGCCTCGGCCGACTCGACGCCCCGGTGCGGGTACTCGATCGAGATCCGGGTGCGCCTGGTCAGCACGTCCTCCAGGTGCAGCGCGCCCTCGTGCGAGGCCGCGTACACCACCTCGACCTGGAGGTAGTCCGGCGAGCCGGGGATCGGCTTGAGCAGCTCCGGCGAGTCCGCGGCCAGCGCCAGCACCTCGTGCACCAGCGAGCCGTACCGGTCCAGCAGGTGCCGCACCCGGTACGGGTGCAGGCCGTGCTCGGCCGCCAGGTGGTCGGCCTGGTTCACCAGCGCGTGGTACCCGTCCGCGCCCACCAGCGGCACCTTGTCGGTGATCGACGGCTGGATGCGGCCGGGCAGGTCGACCGACGCCGCGTTCACCGCGTCCGCGCCCATCACCCGGTAGGTGGTGTACTTGCCGCCCGCGATCGCGACCAGGCCGGGGGCGACCCGCGCCACCGCGTGCTCGCGCGACAGCTTCGACGTGGACTCGCTCTCCCCGGCCAGCAGCGGTCGCAGGCCCGCGTACACGCCCTCGATGTCCTCGTGCGCCAGCGGCGTCGCCAGCACGCTGTTGACCTGGGCGAGCAGGTAGTCGATGTCGGCCTTGGTGGCGGCCGGGTGCGACAGGTCCAGGTTCCAGTCCGTGTCGGTGGTGCCGATGATCCAGTGGTTGCGCCACGGGATCACGAACAGCACGGACTTCTCGGTGCGCAGGATCAGCCCGGTCTCGGACACGATCCGGTCCCTGGGCACCACGATGTGCACGCCCTTGCTGGCCCGCACCCGGAACCGGCCCCGGCTGCCGGACAGCCGCTGCAGCTCGTCGGTCCACACGCCGGTCGCGTTGATCACCGCGTGCGCCCGGACGTCGGTCTCCCGGCCGTCCTCCACGTCGCGCACCCGCACGCCGGACACCCGGTCCGACTCGTGCAGGAAGTCGATGACCTGCGTCGACGACCGCACGACCGCGCCGTAGTGGGCGGCGGTGCGCCCGACCATCATGGTGTGCCGCGCGTCGTCGGCCTGCGCGTCGAAGTAGCGGATGCCGCCGATCAGCGCGTCCTGCTTGAGAGAGGGCGCCAGCCGCAGCGCGCCCGAGCGGCTCAG
>NZ_JBQGCX010000918.1:0-3408 GCF_052038725.1 Actinosynnema sp. | reverse complement strand
GCTCGACCACGTCGCGCAGCAACTGCCCGAGGACCCTGGTGGGCTCGGAGGTGCTGCCGCCGTGCTCGGGCACGTCGACGGCGTGCTCGCTCAGGGCGGGCATCCGCAGGTCGCGCAGCAGGGTTCCGCCGTTGGCGTGCGGGGTGGCGCCCATGCGCAGGTGGCCGGGCGGGACCAGCTCGCCGAGCTCGGGGACCGGGGCGCCGTTCGCGTCGAACAGCTCCTCGGGCCGGTAGGAGCGCAGCCACTGCTCCAGCATCCGCAGGTGCTCGGGGTTGTCGCGCACGCCGGAGAGCGGGACCTGGTGCGAGCGCCAGGTGCCCTCGACCTGGACACCGTCCACTTCGGACGGTCCGGTCCAGCCCTTGGGGCTGCGCAGCACGATCATCGGCCACGCCGGGCGGGTGGTGTCCTCGCCGGAGCGGGCCTTGGCCTGGATCTTCTCGATGGCGTCGAAGACCTCGTCGAGCGCCTCGGCCATCGCGGCGTGCATGGCCTCCGGCTCGTGGCCCTCCACGTCGACCGGGGCGTAGCCGTAGCCGCGCAGCAGGCTGTCCAGCTCCTCGTGCGGGATGCGGGCCAGCAGCGCCGGGTTGGCGATCTTGTAGCCGTTGAGGTGCAGGATCGGCAGCACCGCGCCGTCCTGCGCCGGGTCCAGGAACTTGTTGGCGTGCCAGCTCGCGGCGAGCGGGCCGGTCTCGGCCTCGCCGTCGCCGATGACGCAGGCGACGACCAGGTCCGGGTTGTCGAAGGCGGCGCCGAACGCGTGCGCCAGCGAGTAGCCCAGCTCACCGCCCTCGTGGATGGAGCCTGGCACCTCCGGCGCGACGTGGCTCGGAACCCCGCCGGGGAAGGAGAACTGCCGGAACAGCTTCGCCATGCCGCGCGCGTCCCGCGGCACCTCGGCGTAGGTCTCGCTGTAGGTGCCCTCCAGCCAGGTGTTGGCCAGCAGCGCGGGACCGCCGTGGCCGGGGCCGGTGATGAAGAGGACTTCGGCTTCCCGCTGCTTGATGACGCGGTTCAGGTGCGCGTAGACGAAGTTCAGGCCGGGGGTGGTGCCCCAGTGCCCGAGCAGCCTCGGCTTGATGTTGGCCGCTTCCAGCGGCGTGCTGAGCAAGGGGTTGTCCAGCAGGTAGATCTGACCCGCTGACAGGTAGTTCGCCGCCCTCCAGTAGGCATCGATCAGCTTGAGGTCTGCTCCGGTTCTCCCGGTCTGCGTTGACATCCAGGTCTCCTCGACTGCGGTTGCCGTCCGATGTCCACGGGGGGCTACCCCAAGCCTGGCGCGCCGACCCCGGCCGGTTGAAGGTCCGGCGGTCCCCGTCGCACAGGGACTTGTGGCCCTGAGAAGGGGCCTGGGACTGCCGGCAACGTCGTGGGCGACGAACACCTGGAGGTGAGCCGCATGGACCGCGGTCTGCCCGACGACGAGACGATCCGGGCCGCGGTGGCACTGGCCTGCCGCGCGCCCTCGATGCACAACACCCAGCCGTGGCGGTGGAGGCTGGGCGACAGCAGCGTGCACCTGTACGCCGACCCGCAGCGCTGCCTGCCCGCGACGGACCCCGACGGCGCGGACCTGGTGCTCAGCTGCGGGGCGGCGCTGCACCACCTGCGGGTGGCGCTGGCGGCGCTGGGGATGCGCGCGGTGGTGCGCAGGCTGCCCAACGCCTCCGACCCGGACCACCTGGCGTCGGTCGAGCTGTCCCGGCAGGAGCCGGAGGCGGAGGAGATCGCGCTGGCGGCGGCGATCCAGCGGCGGCGCACGGACCGCAGGCGGTACTCGTCGTGGGCGGTGCCCAGGGCGGTGCTGGCGCAGCTGGTGGACCGCGCGGTCGAGGAAGGCGTTGTGGCGCGGGAGGTCCTGGGCACGCGGGCGCGGTTCGAGCTGTCGCTGGCGGTGGCGCGGGCGGCGGCCGTGCAGGAGGCGGACCCGGCGTACCGGTCGGAGCTGCGGCGGTGGAGCGGCGGGCACGTGGAGCCGGAGGGCGTGCCCGCGGCGAACGCGCCGTTCGGGCAGCACCGGTACGGGGACGTGGGGATGCGGGAGTTCCCGAGCGGGGAGCTGCTGTGCCCGGAGAACGGGACGTGGGAGGAGGACGGGGCGACCCTGCTGGTGCTGGGGACCACGTCCGACGACCGGTTGTCGCGGCTCAAGGCCGGTGAGGCGATGAGCGCGGTGCTGCTGGAGGCGACGGCGGCCGGGCTGGTGGCGTGCCCGCTGAGCCAGCCGCTGGAGGTGGCGGAGGCGCGGCAGCGGGTGCGGGACGAGGTGCTGGACGGGTCGGTGTTCCCGCAGATCGCGCTGCGCGTGGGCTGGGCGTCGTTCGACGCCGACCCGCTGCCGCCGACGCCGAGGCGGGCGCTGGACGAGGTGCTGGCGAAGTGGTGAGCGCTCAGCGGCGGTGAGCGGGGGTGGTGGAGCGTCCCGGTCGGGTTGTCCGGCCGGGGCGCGTTCGTGCGCGCGGGGGGCTTCGCGGAGGTGCTGCGGGGTTGCTGCGGGGTGCCGTCGTGGCGCGGATTCGGTCCCCGGTAAGGGTCCTAGCCCGTGGGGGACCTTGGGCACTGGGTCGTGGTTCGCGCGCTGAGCATGATCGTGGTATGAGCAAAGCGCGCGAGATCGTGAACATGCAGCTGAGCCTGGCCCGCAGGGTCCCCGAGGCGGCGCGGGAGTACGCGGGCGTGAAGATCGGCTGCCTCGGCAAGTACGCCCCCGGCGAGGTGCCGTTCGCGATGGTCCGGCTGTCCTACGACGGCCCGCGCAGACTGGTGGCGCACGGGACGCTGCACGTGGACGGGCACGCGGTGAACGCGGACGCGGGCGCGGACACGTTCATCGAGGTCGTGGACCTGTTGCAGGACAGGCTGAAGGCGCAACTGGTCAAGATGCACGGCTGAGCGCGTCCGGGACAGCGGTGTCGCGGTCTTAGGCGCGGAGCGGGACGAAGTCGAACCCGGAGTCCACAGCGGACTTCGGGTTCGTGTTGTCCCAGGGACCGCCCCTAGCGGTCCACCACCCACTGCGCGTCCGGCGGCCAGCTCCCCAGCCGCACCACGTGCTCCACGAACCGCAGCGCCTCGTCGACCGGCACGGTGTCGACGTCGGGGTACTCGTCGCTCTGGCCGTTCGCCAGCTCGAACCCGTCGCTCCAGTCGTCCGGGTCGGCGCCGGGGTCGACCGCGTGCTCCCCCGGATCACCCTCGTGCTCCAGCAGCATGACCATCGCGCGCTCGCCGTTGCCCACCACCGCCAGCGACCGCCCGCCGTCCGAGGCGAGCCACGTCTCCAGCGCACCCGCCGCGATCCGCCCCCGCAGCAGCTCCCCGACCTCGTCGGCCACCACCGGGCGCCCGTCCAGCGTCCACGGGCTCACCGGTACTGCTCCCGCGCTGCGCAGCAGTGCGAGA
>NZ_JBQGCX010000917.1:0-3937 GCF_052038725.1 Actinosynnema sp. | reverse complement strand
GGACGGTGCTCGGCGATCTTGCTCGCGAACTCCTTGCCGTACGCGTCCGCCAGCTTCTGCTCCCACACGCCGACCAGGTCGATGTGCATGCAGTTCGCGGGCTTGTCCCAGGTGACCGAGTAGCTGGGGGCGACGCTCTCCAGCGCGGGCAGCGTCAGCGCGCCCGTGGTCTCGCGCAGCTCGCCCGCGATGCGGGTGATCTCGGCGACGGCGAGGCGGTTGCGCTCGGCGGCGGTCGAGTTCGTGACGGACTGCTCGTTGACCACGCTGATCGCGCGGGCGATCTGCTCGGCCTGGGTCGAGACCTCGTTGGTGGCCGAGTTCATCTCGCTGGTGGTGGCGGTCTGCTGCTCCACCGCCGACGCGATCGAGCTCTGGTAGTCGGCGATGCTCGCCATGATCTGGCTGATCTCGTTGATCGACTGGATCGCGGCGGCCGAGTCGCCCTGGATCTGCTGGACGGTCTGCGCGATCTCCTCGGTGGCCTTCGCGGTCTCCCGCGCCAGGTCCTTCACCTCGCCCGCGACGACGGCGAAGCCCTTGCCGGCGTCACCGGCGCGCGCGGCCTCGATGGTGGCGTTCAGGGCGAGCAGGTTGGTCTGCTCGGCGATCGCGGTGATCGTCTTGACGATGCCGCCGATGGTGGCGGACGAGGTCTCCAGCGCGCCCATGCGGGTGGAGGTCTGCTCCAGCGCGTCGACGCCGGTGCGGGCGACCTGCGAGGCGTCCGAGACGTTGCGCGAGATCTCCTGGATGGCGGCGTGCATCTCCTCGCCCGCGGCGGCGATGCCCGCGACCTGGGAGGAGACGCCCTCGGCGGACTGCACGATGGTGCTGACCTGGTTCGCGGTCGCCTGGACGCCCTCGGCGATGGTGCTGCCGCTGGCGTGCATCTCCTGGCCGGCGATGGTCAGCAGGTCGACGGCCGGGCCGAGGCCCGACAGGCGCTGGCCGACGGCGGCGATGCCCTCGGACAGCGGGGCGCCGGAGGCGTCCACGGCCGCCAGGTCGCCGCGCCGCAGCGCGGTGTCGGCCGCGACGGCGTTGTCCACGGCGTGTTCGGCGGTTGACGCGCCCTTGCGGGCGAGGACAAGCGTGAGCAGCACCCCGACGACCAGCACGGCGACCACGACCGCGGTGGAGGCGCCGCTGATCGCCAGCAGGGTGGCGACGACGCCGGACAGGACGGCGAGGATGCTCGGGGTCCAGACCGCTCCCGACAGGGAGGGACGGCTGGTCTCGGGTGTCGACATGAGACTTCCTCAGGTTAACGGTACTCTCGACTCTCGCCCCTGCTGTCGTCCGCTCCGGGGCGGATCTGAGCCAAAGGGCGTTCACTCGCGTGGGTGACCCCGATCCCCCGTTGTGCCAGGTAGAGGGTTACTCGCGGGTCACTTTTCCCGGTGCCGTCCTGATCAGGTCGGGGGTGGGGGAGGGGTGCGAAATATCCTCGATCGGATTACTTTTTCTGTCCTGCGGACGGGTGCTCCACGCGGTAGGCGGAACCGTGCCGGACCACGTGGCCCGCCGTGGGCGGGGCGAAGTGCGTGCCCAGCAGCAGGGTCCCGGTCCCGGCCAGCCGCTCCAGCAGGGCCCGTCGGGTCGCCCTGGCCCGCGCGGGGTCGACGTCCACGCAGGCGGTCAGGTCCGGGCGGGCGAGCTGCACCGGGTGGTGCAGGCAGTCGCCGGTGATCAGGGCCCGCCCGCCTGCCAGTTCCACCGCGACGTGGCCGGGGGTGTGGCCGGGCGTCGGGAGCAGGCGCACGCCGGGGGCGACCTCCAGCCCGCCCTCGGGCACGTCCACCGGCTCCAGCAGGCCCGCCCGCTCCACCGGGGCCACCGAGTCGCGGAACACCTGCGCCCGCGCCCCGTCCATCGGGGAGTCCGCCCAGAAGTCCCGCTCGACGCGGGAGGTGACGTGCCGGGCGTTCGGGAAGGTCGGGACCCACTCCCCGGCGACGCGGCGGGTGTTCCAGCCGACGTGGTCGGTGTGCAGGTGGGTGAGCACGACGAGGTCGACGGACTCGGGCGGGAAGCCCGCGGCGGCGAGCCGGTCGGGGTAGTCGGTGCGCAGGTCGTGCCAGGCCGGGTTGGCGCGCGGCTTGCCGTTGCCGATCCCGGTGTCCACGAGCACCCGCAGCCCGCCCGCCTCGAACGCGAAGCTGTGGCTGTCCAGGCGCAGGGTCCCGGCCGTGGTGGCGTGGTGGGGGAGCAGCCAGTCGGACGCGGCGACCACGTCCGGGGTGGCGTCGGGCAGCAGCCACGCGCCGGTGGCCGGGGGGAGGGGGATCTCGTCCACGCGGTGGACGGCGATGTCGCCGACGTTCCACGAGCTGGGGTGCACTGGTGGCCTCCGGGGCTTTAAAAGCTACGGGTTTGCGTTAACGGCACGGTAGGTCCTACGGTGCGCTTAACGCAAACCCATAGCTTTTACTGCCCCTTGGGAGGCCGTGGTGCCCGCAGAGCCGACCCCGTCCGAGACCGCCCGCCTGGCCGCCCGCGCCGGGCTCCCGCTGCCCGCCGGGCGCCACGCGACCGTCGCGGTCACGGCCGGTCACATCCACGGCGTCATCACCCGGTTGCGCGAACTGGACTTCGGCGACACGCCCGTGGACGTCCCCGCGCCGGTCCCGCCGCCCGAACCCGTGCCGGTCGGCTGCGCGCCCCGGCCCACCCCGACCCACCCGCACGAGCTGACCCTGGCCGAGGCCGCCCGCGAGATCGGCGCGCGCAGGCTCTCCCCGGTCGAGCTGGTCGACGCCGTCCTGCGCCGGATCGAGCGGGTCGCCGACCTGAACGCCTACGCCGAGGTCCTCGCCGACCGCGCCCGCGCCGCCGCCCGCGCCGCCGAGCGGGACATCGCCGCAGGTCGACGCCGGGGGCCGTTGCACGGGGTCCCGTTCGCGCTCAAGGACCTGGCCGACGTCGCCGGGTCGCCCACCGGCGCCGGGTCCCGCGTCCGGGACGGCCACCGCGCGAGCGCCGACAGCGCCGTGGCCGAGCGGCTGGCCGGGGCGGGCGCGGTCCTGGTCGGCAAGGCGCACACCCACGAGTTCGCCTACGGCCTGATCACCCCGCAGACCGCCAACGCCCGGCGGCGGGACCGCGTCGCGGGCGGGTCCAGCGGCGGCTCGGCGGTGGCCGTCGCGGCGGGCGCGGCGACGTTCGCCCTGGGCACCGACACCGGCGGCTCGATCCGCGTGCCCGCCGCGCTGAACGGCGTCGTCGGCCTGAAGCCCACCTACGACCTGGTGCCGCGCCGGGGTGTGACCTCCCTGTCGTGGACCCTGGACCACGTCGGCCCGATCACCCGGACCGCCCAGGACGCCGCGCTGGTCCTGGCCGCGCTGACCGGGCAGCGGCCCGCCGAGGGCGGTGGCCCCGCGGACCTGGCGGGACTGCGCGTGGGCGTGCCGGGCAACCACTACTTCGACCGGGTGACCGCGGACGTGGAGGCCGCGGTCCGGGCGGCGATCGCCTCCCTGGAGTTGCGCGGCGCGCGCCTGGTGGACGTCGCCATCCCGATGGCGGACCACGTCCACGCCGTCCACTGGGGCCTGATGGTGCCGGAGGCGACCGCGTACCACGAGCGGGCCCTGCGCGAGAGCCCCGAGCGGTACGGGGAGGACGTCCGAGTGCTCCTGGAGGCCGGTGAGCTGGTCGGCGCGGGCGACTACC
Source organism: Actinosynnema sp. (assembly GCF_052038725.1). NCBI lineage: Bacteria > Bacillati > Actinomycetota > Actinomycetes > Pseudonocardiales > Pseudonocardiaceae > Actinosynnema > Actinosynnema sp. The sequence continues at coordinate 259 of NZ_JBQGCX010000917.1, read as the reverse complement.
TGCGCGCCCGCCGCGCCACCACCCTCGTGCGCCGCGCGTGGGCGCAGCTGTGGACCGGGATCGACGTCCTGGCCGCCCCGACCACCCCCACGACCGCTGTCCCGGTCGGGTCGGGCGAGGTGCGGTGGCCGGACGGCGCGGCCGAGACCGTGGCCGACGCGTACGTGCGCCTGTGCGCCCCCGCGAACATCACCGGCGGCCCGGCGGTGACCGTCCCCGTCGGCGTCGACCGGGACGGCCTCCCGATCGGCCTGCAGCT
>NZ_JBQGCX010000916.1:0-1988 GCF_052038725.1 Actinosynnema sp. | reverse complement strand
GTTCTTCTTCTCGAACGGCATGGACGCCGAGTACAGCGTCATCGGGCGGGTGGCGCGGCGGATCTGGGCCGTGACCATGCGGGACAAGTACGGGGCGGGGGAGCGGTCGCAGAAGTTCAAGTACCACGTGCAGACCTCCGGGCGGTCGCTGCACGCGCAGGAGATGGACTTCAACGACATCCGCACCACGCTGCAGGCGCTGTGCGCGCTGTACGACAACTGCAACTCGTTGCACACCAACGCCTACGACGAGGCGGTGACCACGCCGACCGAGTCGTCGGTGCGGCGCGCCATGGCCATCCAGCTGATCATCAACCGGGAGTGGGGGCTGTCGGCGAACGAGAACCCGCTGCAGGGCTCGTTCGTCATCGACGAGCTGACGGACCTGGTGGAGGAGGCGGTGCTCGCCGAGTTCGACCGGATCTCCGAGCGCGGCGGGGTGCTCGGGGCGATGGAGACCGGGTACCAGCGCGGGCGCATCCAGGACGAGTCGATGCTGTACGAGCAGCGCAAGCACGACGGGACGCTGCCGCTCGTCGGGGTGAACACGTTCCTGCCCGAGGACGGCGGGCGCGAGCCGGTGGTGATCGAGTTGGCTCGGGCGACGGAGGAGGAGAAGCGCTCGCAGGTCGAGCGCACCCGCGACTTCGCGGCCCGCAACGCGGACGCGGCGGGGGAGGCGCTGCGGCGGCTCAAGGCGGCGGCGGCGTCGGGGGAGAACGTGTTCGAGGTGCTGGTGGACGCGGCGCGGGTGTGCACGCTCGGGCAGGTCACGGAGGCGTTCTTCGAGGTCGGGGGGCAGTACCGGCGCAACGTGTGAGCCGGTCCGGGGCAGTCCGGCCGAACGCGCGCGGGGACGGCGCCGGCGTGCCACGATCGGGTGACACTGGTAGTGCTGATCGCTGTCACGCGGGGTGGAAGCCCGGTGTCCGTGCCGGGCCTGGGGGATGGCCTGGTGGAGCACGGGTGCGCGGGGTGGGGTTGCGGCGGGGTGGTTCCGGCCTCGGCGGCGTGGTCGGCGTGGTCGGCGCGGTCGGCCGGGCGCGGGCCGAGGGCGTGCCGGGACTGCGGGCGGGTGCTGTGCGCGTCCTGCTCGGCCCGGCGGACCCGCTGCCTGCCGTGCGGCGGCCCCCTGATCGGGGTCACCCGGTGGGGACGGCTGCCGGTTCACCGCCCGCCGGGCGCGGTCCGGCTGTGCGCGCAGGGCGCCGCGCTGGCCGCCGAAGGCCGGTCGGCCGAGGCCCTGACCAGGTTCGACCACGCGATCCGGGCCCGCCCGCACTACGTGGAGGCCCGGTCGCGGCGGGCCGCGCTGCTGGTCGACCGGGGCGACCCGGACGCCGCCCTGGCGGACTGCGACCACGTGCTCGCCCTGGAACCCGATCACCCGCCCGCGTGGTACGACCGGGCGACAGCGCTCACCCTGCGCGGTCACCTGCCCGAGGCGGTGGCGGCCTACGACGAGGCGGTGCGCCGCTGCCCCCGCTTCCTGGCCGCGCACGTCAACCGAGCCGTGGCGGTGCTGGAGCTGGGCGAGGCGGAACGCGCGCTGCGGCTGTGCGACGAGGCGGCCCGGCTCCTGGCCGGCCCCGGCGACGTCGAGGGCGACGACGCCACCGGCACGCACCTGGCGGGCGCGCGCGGCGCGTGCCTGCTGGTCCTGGACCGACCGGAGGAGGCGCTCGACGCCCTGGACGCGGCGATCGGCGACGGGCCGGGGGAGCCGAACATGCTGCGCAACCGCGCACTGGCGCTGCTGCGCCTCGGCCGCCACGAGGAAGCGCGGGTCGCGGCGCTGGCGGCGCGCAGGAAGACCTGATGGTGGGCCGGGAAAGCCTGGTGACGGGCCGGGCGGGCCTGATGACGCACCGGGACCCCCTGGCGGCGGACCGGGCGGGCCCGCCCCGCCACCGCCCCCGACCAGCGGCGAGGGGGCGCCCGCCACCCGGCGAGCGCCCCCTCCGCGAACGGTCCGTCCGCCCGACGGC
>NZ_JBQGCX010000915.1:0-5642 GCF_052038725.1 Actinosynnema sp. | reverse complement strand
GCCGACGTGGTGCTGGGGGTGGCGGGGGCGCAGGTCGGCTTCGCGGGCAGCCGGGTGCGGCCGGGCAACGGGCCGGAGTACACCGCCGAGGGGCAGTTCGCGGCCGGGTCGGTGGACGCGGTGGTGGCGCCGGGCGACGTGGAGCGGGTCGTGGCGGACTGCCTGCGGGTGCTGGCGGGACGGCGCGACGGCCCCGCCGAGGTGCCGCGCGCGCTGGGGCGGCTGGACCTGCCGGGGACCGGGTGGGAGGCGGTGCGCCGGGCCAGGTCGGCGGCGCGGCCCCGCGCCGGGGCGTACCTGGCGGACCACTTCGACCTGCTGGTTCCGGTGCGCGGCGACCGGGCGGGCGGGGTGGACGACGGGGTGGTGTGCGGCCTGGGGCTGCGCGGCGACCGGGCGGTGGCCGTGGCGGCGCAGCTGGGGACCGCGACCGGGGCGGCCGGGTACCGGACGGTGGAGCGGCTGCTGCGGATGGCGGGACGGCTCGGGGTGCCGGTGCTGACGCTGGTGGACACGCCGGGCGCGGCGAACGGGCCGGAGGCGGAGCGGGCCGGGGTGGGGCCCGCGATCGCCGGGGTGTTCGCGGCGGTGGCGGAGTCGCCGGTGCCGGTGACGACGCTGGTGGTCGGCGAGGGCGGGTCGGGCGGCGCGCTGGCCCTGTGCGCGCCGGGCCGCACCTGGCTGACCCCGGACTCGTACTTCTCGGTGCTGGCCCCGGAGCTGGCCGGGCTGGTGCTGCGGCGCGGCGACGTGGCGGGCGTGGCGGAGGACCTGCGGCTCCGGCCGCAGGACGTGGTGGAGCTGGGGGCGGCGGACGGGATCGCGGGGGCGGAGCCGATCGGGTGAGGGCGGGGCGCGGGCCGCCGCCACGGCCCGCACCCGCCGGCCCCTACGAGTGCGCCACGTCCACCACGAGCTTGCCGCCGCCCGAGGTCACCCGGAACGGCAGCCCGGCGGGCGTGCCGATGCCCAGCTTGACCTGACCCTCGGCCGAGCCGGCCCACCTGACCTGCTGGAACGTCCGGTACCCGGTCACGTCGACCACCTCGACCGGGTTCGCAGGCTGGTAGCCCTGGCCGGGCACGTCGACCAGGACCACGAGCACGCCGTCGCCGCGCAGCGGCAGCACCTGGTCCTTCGCGATGTGCCCCAGCTCGTCCCGGTACCCGACGTGGAACCCGGCCGCGTCCGCCGCGCCCAGGTCCAGCACCAGCCGGTCGAAGCACTCGTGCTGACCGGACCGGACGCCGGTCAGCGCGCCCTCGGCCGCGCCGCCCCAGACGTCCCGGTCACCGGTCCCCCAGTCCGCGTCGCACGCGACGTCGGCGTCGGCGGGCGAGGCCCCGGCGACCGCCACCGGTGCGAGGGCCACCCCGGCCAGCGCCGCGAACAGCACCGCAACCCTGCGAAGCATCGGTTCCTCCTCACGACGGAGCCCCCATGACCCCGTCACGGGGAATGGGGCCGATGCCCGCTCACCCGTTGCGGTCGGCGGCCTCCGCGCTGCGGGACCCCGCACCGGGCAGCTCCGCGCCAGCAGGCTCCACGCCGGGCAGCTCCCGCCCGACCCACGCCCCGCTGGGCTCCAGCCGCGCCACCCGCACGTCGTCGTCGCGCCGCTCCAGCCGCACCAGCAGGTGGTCCTCGGACAGCCGCGCCGCGCCCTCGCCCCACTCGACGGCCACCACCGCGTCCACCAGGTCGGTGTCCAGGTCCAGGTCGTCCAGCTGCGCCAGGTCGTCGCCCAGCCGGTACGCGTCGACGTGCACCAGCGCCACGCCGCGCTCACCGGCGTCGTGCACCCGCGCGATCACGAACGTCGGCGAGCTCACCCGCCCCCGCACGCCCAGCCCGGCCGCCAGGCCGCGCACCAGCGCCGTCTTGCCCGCGCCGAGCGGCCCGGCGAGCAGGAGCAGGTCGCCCGCCCGCGCCGACTCGCCCAGCGCCCTGCCGAACGCCTCGGTGTCCGCCACCGTCGGCAGCATCACGCTCGCCACCACCGTCGCCCGTCCTCGTCCTCCACGGCCGCGCTGCGGCGCACCAGGTCGACCAGGTGCGCGGTCACGAGCTCGGCCTGCTCCATCATCACCATGTGGCCCGCGCCGGAGGCCCGGACCAGTTCGCTGTGCGGCATCTCCTCGGCCATCCGCTCCGCGTGCGAGAACGGGGTGAGCCGGTCGGCGTCGCCGCTGACCACCAGCACCTCGCAGTGCCGCAGGCCGGCCAGCGCCTTGTAGCGGTCGTGGGTGCCCAGCGTCTCCAGGAACTCGGTGAGCACCGACACCTTGATCCCGGCGATCATCTCGTCCATCAGGTCGACGAGCGAGGTCGGCACGCCGCGATCGCCGAACGCGAGCGCCCGGATCCCGCTCCAGGTCAGGATGTTGGCCCGCCGCCTGGCCCACTCCACGGCGCTCGGCTGGAGCCCGGCGAGCCTGCCGACGCCCAGCGTGACCGGGTTGTACCGGGACAGCACCGACTTGGGCAGCCCCGCGCCGCCGACCGCGCCCGCCGCCGTGCCCACCAGCGCGACGCCGCGCACCCGCTCGGCGAACAGGGTCGGGTTCTCCTCGGCCAGCGCCATGATCGTCATGCCGCCCATGGAGTGCCCGACGAGCACCAGCGGCCCGGTGGGCGCCATGGACCGGATCACCGCGTCCAGGTCGTGGGCCAGCTGGTCGATGGTGTTGGACTCGGCGGGCGAGCGGTCGGAGCGGCCGTGGCTGCGCTGGTCGTACAGCACCAGCCGCACCCTCGGGTCGACCAGCGGGGCCAGGTCGCGGCGCTGGAAGTGCCAGCAGCGGCGGTCGAGCGCGAAGCCGTGCACGAGCACCACGGTCAGCTCGGCCTCGCCGCCGTCCTCCGGGTCGACCTCCTCGGCCGACAGGGGCACGCCGTCGTCGGCGGCCACCGTGGACTCGCGGGTGGGGCGCAGCCTGCCGAGGGGCTCGTCGGCCAGGGGGTCGTCCTGGCTGCGCTCGCCGGTGACCTTGCGGTGGTTGGCCGCGACGCCCACGGCGACGCCGGTCGCCGCGGCGCCCAGCACCCCGCCGACCACGCTCACGGCCTTCCACAGCGTCTTCACCGGTAGGTCCTCACCACGCGCGGCCGGTGCATCCCCGTCACGATCTCGTAGTCGATGGTGCCGGTGGTGTCCGCCCACTCGCGGGCGGTCGGCCCGCCGTCGACGCCGGTCCCGAACAGCACGACCTCGTCCCCCTCCGCGATCTCGTCGTCCCCGCAGTCCACCACGACCTGGTCCATGCAGACCCGCCCGACCACCGGGCGCCTGCGGCCCGCGAGCTGCACGCGCATCCGGTTGGACAGGGCGCGCGGCACGCCGTCCGCGTAGCCGACCGGCACCAGCGCGAGCGAGGTGTCGGACTTCGCGGTCCAGGTCAGGCCGTACGAGACGGACTCGCCCGCCCGGATGCGCTTGGTGCGCACCACGCTGGAGCGGAACGTCATGACCGGCCGCAGGTCGTGCTCGTCGGGCACCGGGTTCAGCCCGTACAGCGCGATGCCCGGCCGGACCAGGTCGAAGTGCAGGTCGGGGCGGGTGAGCAGGGCGGCCGAGTTGGCCAGGTGCCGCTTCGGGTCCAGGCCCGCGCGCAGCGCGGCGCGGTAGGCGTCGTCGAACCGCTCGGCCTGCGCGTCGGTGGCCGGGTGGCCGGGCTCGTCGGCGCACGCCAGGTGGGACCAGATCGCGTGCACCTCGACCTCGGGGGTGGCGGCGGCGAGCTCGACGAACCCCTCCCACTCGTCGGCGGTGCAGCCGTTGCGGGACAACCCGGTGTCGATCTTGAGGTGGACGCGGGCGCGCCTGCCCGCCCGGCGCGCGGCAGCCGCGGCGGACTCCAGCGCGCGGGGCGTGGACAGGCCGAGGTCGACGCCCTCGGCGATGGCGGGCGCGAAGTCGGTGTCCGGGGTGTCCAGCCAGGCCAGCACGGGCGCGGTGATCCCCCCGGCGCGCAGCGCCAGCGCCTCGGGGATCGAGCAGGAGCCCAGCCAGGTCGCGCCCGCGCCGAGGGCGGTCCGCGCCACCTCGACCGCGCCGTGCCCGTAGCCGTCGGCCTTGACCACGGCCATCAGCTCGGCGCCCGGCGCGCGGGCGGCCAGGTACGCGGTGTTGTGCCGGAGGTTGTCGAGGTCGATGACGACCTCAGCGCGGGGAGCAGCCATAGCGCGGTTCATGGTGTCATAGCAGGTGATCGGCGGACGGCCCGCCACTCGTGGCGCGGGGCTCATCCGCTCCGCAGCGCCCGGATCGCGTCCGGCACGGCCCTGAGCAGCGCCGACGCCGGGATGGGCGCGCCGCGCGAGGCGAGGTCCGCCGCCGTCGCGTGGGCGCGCGCCGCGCAGGCCGCCGCGAGCAGCGGGTCGAGCCGGGCCGCCAGCAGCGCGCCGACCAGCCCGGACAGCACGTCGCCCGACCCGGCGGTGGCCGCCCAGCCGCCGCCCGCCCGGTTCACGAGCACCCGCCCGTCCGGGCCCGCCAGCACCGTCGTGTTGCCCTTGAGCAGCACCACCGCGTCGAACCGCGCGGCGGCCCGCTTCGCGGCGGCGACCCGGTCCTCCCCCACCGGCCCGGCCAGCCGCTCGAACTCGCGGTCGTGCGGGGTCAGCACCAGCGGGGTGCCGGGGTCGCGGGCGTCCCACAGGTCGGGGTTGTTGGCCAGCATGGTGATCGCGTCGGCGTCGGCGACCACCGGCACGCCCGCCTCCAGCACGGCCCGCAGCACGCCCTCGGCGCTCAGCCCGGTGCCCAGGCCCGGCCCGACCACCCAGGCCTGGACGCGGCCCGCGTCGGTGATCGAGCCGGTGCAGATCGACTCCGGCCAGGACGCCCGGACCGCCTCGGCCGCCGCGCCCGCGTACCGGACCATGCCGGAGGTGGCGAGCAGCGCCGCCCCGGTGGCCAGCACGGCAGCGCCGGGGTAGGTCGCGGAACCGGCGGCGATCCCGGTGACGCCCTGGGTGTACTTGTCGTCCGAACGACCGGGCACCGGCCAGTGCGCGCCGACCTCGGCGTCCTCCAGCTCGGCCAGGTCGGGACCGGCCAGCTCGGGCCCGAGGCCGATGTCGACCAGCTCGACCCGGCCGCAGTCGGCGAGCGCGTGCACGGGCTTGAGGCAGCCGAAGGTGACCGTGACGTCGGCCCGGACGGCGGGTCCGGCGATCGCGCCGGTGTCCGGATCGATCCCGCTGGGCAGGTCGACCGCGAGCACCGGCGCGTCGATCGCGGCGACGTGCTCGGCGGCGTCCGGGCGCAGCGGGCCGCGCGCGGACAGCCCGACGATGCCGTCGACGACCAGGTCGACCTCGCCGAGCCGGTCCACGACCCGCCCACCGGACCTGAGGAACGCGGCCAGCCCCTCGGCGTGCGCCCGGTCCGGCCGCAGCAGCACCGCGCTCACCGCCACCCCCCTGCGCCGCAGGTAGTGGCCCGCCCACAGGGCGTCGCCGCCGTTGCCGCCCGCGCCGACCAGCAGGCCGACGCGGCGGCGCGGCCCGGTCAGCATCCCGAGCGCGACGCGGGCCGCCCCGAAGGCGGCCCTGCGCATGAGCGCGCCGTCCGGCACGCGCGCCATGACCCGCTCCTCGGCCGCCCGCACCCGCTCCACCGTCCACAGACCCCGCAT
>NZ_JBQGCX010000914.1:0-31305 GCF_052038725.1 Actinosynnema sp. | reverse complement strand
CTGTGGTGGTCGGGCAGCCTCCGCGGGGTGATGCAGGCCCCAAGATGGCCGCAGAGGAAGAGGAGAAGCGGCCGGCGCGACGGATTATTACCGGGAGAGAGTCTCCCGGGTCCGTCGTGGAGAGTAGCCATGACCCTCGCCCAAGCCCAACCTGCCCCGGAAGCGTCCCGAGGCTCTTGTCCGTCGGGATGGAGTCCCAGCTCCGCGACGCGTCGTTCCGGTTCATCTGCGGCCCGTTGGGCAGCAGCCGCAGGATCGACTCGGGCCCCGGCGCGAAGCCGTCCTGCCCGAGGCCGAGCGCGGCGGCCGTCGCCGAGTCCGGGACGCCGTACTTCACGCCCCGGCCGGTGATGATGTGGATCGGGCCGCTGCCGAAGTCCTGGGTGGACGTCGCCGAGCGGACCACGGCCGACTTGCCGGAGGCCATGACGAAGTAGTCCACGACCTCGCCGGTCGCGCCGACCTGGTTGATCCGCACCGGCACCGACGTGTTCTGCGTGGGCAGCGACGGCGCGATGGTCACCTGGGTGTGCTGCGACTTGTTGCCCGCGTTCACGTCCTTCGCGCTCCACCCGAGGCAGACCACGACGTTGTTCTGGTTGGGCACCAGGACGTCCGGCACCTCGCTCGGGTAGTCGAGCAGGTCGAGCGGGTTGGCGGGGCGCAGGGACTCGTTGATCTTGGCGATGTCGACCGGCTTGGGGGAGCCCTGCTCGCGGCTCGCCCTGATCAGGTCGCCGGACGCCTTGCTGATCTCCTGCAGGCCGTCCTTGAGCGCCACGTAGAACACCGAGCTCTCACCGGTGCGCTCGACCTCGATGACGTCGCCGACCTTCAGCTTCTCGCCCGTGACGTAGTCGATCGCGGTGCCCTGGCTCTCGATCTTCGGGGCGACGAGCTCCTTCGCCTCGGGGATCGCGTTGAGCAGGCCGACGCTGACCGCCCTGGGCTCCTTGCCGGTCAGGTTCAGCGCGTTGCGCACCTCGGGCTTGGTCAGGTCGACCTTCGCCCGCACGGTGCTGGTGGAGGTGATCTTGGAGTTCACCGGCGCCTTGTAGACCAGGTAGGTCGCCGCGTCGTCCGCGCCCGCCTTGACCAGCAGCGCCTTGTTGCCGTCGAGCAGCGAACCGCCGCCGCTGACGCCCGCGAGGACCGTGGTCTCGAACTTGCCCTTGGACGCGGGGTTGTTGAGCGTGTCGTCCAGGTCGAGCCGGTCGCACACCGACCACTCCGAGCCGATGCGGCCCGCCGGGTCGGCGGGCAGCACGTCCGGCCCGTCCGGGATGCCGGTCAGCCGCCCCTTGGGCAGCTTGGCCAGCGCCTTCTCGCTCACCAGCTTGGGCTCGCCGCCCGCGGCCCCGCCGCCCGTGCTCGCCGCGTCGCCGCCGCCCACGGCCCCCTGGGACTGGTCAGGCGAGGACTGCTGGAACAGCAGCAGCCGCGCGGACGCCAGGTTCGTCATGGGGACCAGGACCTTGGGGTTGTTCTGGACCACGTAGACCTGGCCGGTCTCCTTGCTGATGGCGATCTGCGTCTGGTCGTCGACCTGGGGGTCGGGCGAGAAGAAGCCGTAGACCATGAAGCCGAGGAGGCCGATGACGCCGAGCAGCACCCCGACCGCGGTCGCACGTGAGTGCGTGCGCATCGGGTCGTGCAGCATGACGGCGTCTCGGCGCACCAGGGCTGACTGCATCCGGCGCAGCACGAAGCGGTACGCCTGGACCTGTGACTTGGTGGTGGGTGTTGATGCCATTCTCGGCTCGCTGCTCTCCCAGTCGCGGTACGGTTCTGCACGATAGCCGGAGCAGAGGTAACCCGTACGCGGGATCGTGAAGACCCCACAGGGTGACACTCGAACCGGCATCCTCCTCGCCGCCCGAGGCGCACTGAACACCGAGGGGAAAGAGACCAGATCGGATGTCCGTGACCACTCCTCGCCCTGGACCGGGGCAGGGCCCCGGCCGGGGGCAGCCGCCCAGGCCAGGGATGCCCCGCCCCCCGCAGCCCCCGCCCCAGGGCCGTCCCGGCCCGGCCGGTGGTGGCGCGCAGGCGGTGCCCGCCTCCGCTCTGCGCGCCCGCAGGCGCGCCTCCGGTTCGAGCCTCGGCTCGCTGCCGGTCGCCAACCTGGTCGTCCTCGAGGTCGGCTTCGCCATCGGCCTGCTCCTGCTCGCCATCGGCGCCACCGGGGACGGCATCGACCCGGTCCTGATGTACTCCGCCGGTGGCGTGCTGCTGGTCGCCCTGGTCCTGGCGTTCGCCCGGTCGCGCGGGCGCTGGCTGACCCAGTGGATCGTCCTGGTCGCGCGCTACAACACGCGCTCGCACAGCCGCACCGCCAAGACCGGCGCGCCCGCCGAGTCCAAGCCGCAGGCGGAGGAGTCCTCCGTCGTCGGCCCCGAGGACCCGAGGGTCGCGCTGCTGCGCCTGGCCGTGCCGGACCTGGTGATCGCGAAGGGCGTCGACCACGAGCGCAGGCCGCTGGGCCTGGCCTGGCACCAGGGCGCGTGGACCGCCGTGCTGCTGGTCGACCCGACGCCCGGCCTGATCAACCCGGTCGGCAGCGCGCCGAACCTGCCGCTGGGCGCGCTGGTCCCGTGCCTGGAGGACCGCGGCGTGGTGCTGGACGCCATCTCGGTGATCTGGCACTGCTACCCCGGCAGCGCCTCGCTGTCCGCGAACTCGCCCGCGCTGACCTCGTACCTGGAGCTGCTGGGCCCGCTGCCCACCGCGTCCCGGCGCACCACCTGGATCGCCGTGCGGCTGGACCCGAAGCGCTGCGCCGCGGCGATCCGGGAGCGCGGCGGCGGCGTCGTGGGCGCGCACCGCGCCCTCATCGGCGCGCTGTCCCGCGTCCGCAACGCGCTGGAGTCCGTCGGCGTGTCCATCCGGCCGCTGGACGCCGACGAGCTGATCCGCGCGGGCATCTCGGCCGCCGAGCTGACCTCGGTCGCGGGCTCGGCGAACCCGGTGTCGCTGCGCGAGAAGTGGTCGGGCGTCTCGGCGGGCGGCGTCGGCCACTCCAGCTACGCCATCACCGGCTGGCCGTCCAAGGGGATGCGCGCCAACCTGAACGGCCTGACCGGTGTGCGCGCGCTGTCGTCCACGCTGTCCATGTCGATCTCGCCGAGCAGCGAGGAGGGCCGGGTCGGCCTGCGCGGCCTCGTGCGGGTCAGCGCCCGCAACCAGGCGCAGCTCGACACCGCCGACAGCAAGCTCAAGGCGATGTCGGACAAGCTGGACATCACCCTGACCCCGCTGAACGGGATGCAGGCCGCGGGGCTGTCCGCGACCCTCCCGCTGGGGGGCGTCGCGTGAGCAACTCCCGACTGCTGGACAACCGGGGCGTCGGCAAGGGCGTCGCGCCCGAGTTCCTGGTGGACCCGAAGCTGCTGGACATCACCAGCCCCTCCGGCGAGCGCGGCGGCATGATCTTCGGCTCCGGCCCGCAGGGCGAGCCGGTGACGGTCTCCGTGCTGCGCAACGCCCCGACCCGCATGGCGATGGTGGGCGGCCTGTACCTGGCGCGGCAGATCGCGCTGCGGGCCGCCGCGACCGGGGCCACCGTGGTGATCGCGACCGGGCGCCCGCGCGCGTGGGCGCCGGTGATCCAGGCGACCGGAGCCAACCCGGAGGACCGGAACTCGCCGGTGCAGCTGCGCAGGCTGAGCCCGGTCGAGCTGCCCCGGCCGTCCGAGGACAGCCCGGTGCTGGTGCTGCACGACGGCGGCCACGTGCCGCAGGAGCTGTTCCCGCCGCGCTCGCCGTGGCAGACGACGATGTACGTGCTGCCCTACCTGCACCCGCAGGCGTCCAGCACGATCGTCAACTCGGAGCTGGTGCTGTTCCAGCGGATGCCGATCCAGCAGGCGCAGCAGGTGTGCCAGACGATGCGCAGGCCGCCGCAGCTGGCGCAGCAGCTGACCACGCTCAAGGACGACCAGGTGATCGCCGCGGGCTTCAACCTGTGGATGCCGCTGCGCCTGGTCACGAACCCGGCCGAGCAGCAGATCCTGGGCGCGGTGCGCCGGGGCGACTGACCCCGCCGCCGACCGCGGCCGACCGCCTCGAAGCGCCCCGGAGCCCAGTGCTCCGGGGCGCTTCTCCTGTGCCGGTCGGGTTCCCCTGGCCGCGCGGTTCCCGAAACGACGGTGTTTCGGTCGTGGAAACGCTGTGACCGCACGAAAGCGGCTTCCCGCAGTCAGCCGGACGCCGGAGAGCGGGCATTAGCCTGACTTCCCCTCCGGGTCCTTGCGCGGCTCTCCCCCCGCCGGCTACGAACTAACGGATCGTGCCCGGCCGGTTGCGCTCCGGCAGTGGCCAGGGCACGCCCGGCGAGAGGGGAAACCGGCATGGACGTTCGCGGGACAGCGGTCAGACGGGCGGTCGGGATCGGGCTGGCCTCGGCGACGGCGTGGGCGGTCGCGGCGGCGCTGGTGGCGGCGCCCGCCTCGGCGGCCGGGGGCGACCTGCGGGGGCTGGGCGCGGAGAACGCCATCGCGGACAGCTACATCGTGGCGCTGAAGGGCGACGCCGGGGTCGCCGCGAGCACCTTGGGCGGCAAGTACGGCGCGCGGGTCGAGCGGACCTACCGCAGTGCCCTGAAGGGCTTCTCCGCGCGGATGAGCGAGAAGCAGGCGCGGGAGCTGGCCGCCGACCCGGCGGTCGACTACGTCGAGCAGGACGCGGTCGTGCGGGTCGCCGACACGCAGTCCCCGGTGCCCTCGTGGGGCGTCGACCGGGTCGACCAGGGGCCGCTGCCGCTGGACGGCTCGTACACCTACCCGAACGGCGGCGAGGGCGTCACCGCGTACGTCATCGACACCGGCATCCGCTTCTCGCACAACGACTTCGGCGGCCGGGCCACCTCCGGCAGGGACACCGTCGACAACGACGACGACGCCTCGGACTGCGACGGCCACGGCACGCACGTGTCCGGCACGATCGGCGGCGCCGCGCACGGCGTGGCCAAGCGGGTGTCGCTGGTCGGCGTGCGGGTGCTGGACTGCGCGGGCGAGGGCACCTGGGCGCAGGTCATCGCCGGCGTGGACTGGGTGACCGCGAACGCGGTGAAGCCCGCCGTGGCCAACATGAGCCTGGGCGGCGGGGCCAACGACGCGCTGGACCAGGCGGTGCGCGGCTCCATCGCCTCCGGCGTGGTCTACGCGCTGGCGGCGGGCAACAACTACGGCGGCGACGCCTGCACCCGCTCGCCCGCCCGCACCCCCGAGGCCATCACGGTCGGCTCGACGGCCCGCACCGACGCCCGCTCCGACTTCTCCAACATCGGGACCTGCCTGGACGTCTACGCGCCCGGCACGGACATCACCTCGGCCTGGCTGACCAACGACACGGCCACCAACACCATCAGCGGCACCTCCATGGCCACCCCGCACGTCGCGGGCGCGGTCGCGGTCTACCTGGCCGCGAACCAGACGGCGACGCCGCAGCAGGTCCGCGACGCGCTGGTCGAGGCCGCCACGCCGGGCCTGGTCACCAACCCCGGAGCCGGGTCGCCGAACAAGCTGCTCAGGGTCATCGGCGAGCCCGCCGTGCCGCCGACCGGCTGCCGCGGCGTGGTGAACGACGAGGACGTCGCCGTGCCGGACCTGGGCTCGGCCACCAGCTCGATCACCATCAGCGGCTGCGCCGGGAGGGCGAGCGCGAGCTCGTCGGTCGACGTGCGGGTGAAGCACACCTACCGGGGCGACCTGTCGCTGGACCTGATCACGCCGTCCGGGGTGGTGCAGCAGCTGAAGGTGCACTCCAGCGCGGACAGCGCGGACGACCTGACCGCGACCTACCGGCTGAACCTGTCCTCGGAGACCGCGAACGGCACCTGGCAACTGCGGGCTCGGGACCACTTCCCGCAGGACACCGGGTTCATCGACGGGTGGACGCTGAACCTGTAGCCAACGCTGGTTGAGCGACTCCGGGGGGCGGGTCGCGGAGCGGCCCGCAGGCGGCCCGGAGGGTCGCCGTCCGAAGCGTGACGACCCGCTGAAAGCGACTGCCCTCGGGGGCGGGACGGACCGTTGCAGTCGCGCGCCGTCCCGCCCCCGGTGCCGCTCCAAAAGACCTCAACCAGCGGTCGCTACTCGCACGTTCCTGGTGATCTCCGCCCGAGCCGCCAGGTCCTCGTCGGCCGGGTAGTCCACCCGCACCAGGGACAGCCCGTGCGGCGGGGCCACGGTCACCTCGCTGGAGCGGCTGTGCAGCGACAGCAGCGACGCGGGCCACTCCACCGGCTTGCGCCCCTCGCCCACCGCGAGCAGGGCCCCCACCAGGCTCCGCACCATCGAGTGGCAGAAGGCGTCCGCCGAGACGAACGCGGTCAGCAGGTCGCCCTCGCGCACCCACTCCAGCCGCTGGAGCTCCCGGATCGTCGTGGCGCCCTCCCTGCGGCGGCAGTAGGCGCAGAAGTCCCGCTCCCCCAGCATGAGCCCGGACGCGGCGTTCATCGCCGCCACGTCGAGCTGACGGGGCCAGGCGAGGGTGTCCAGCCGCCGCAGCGGGTGCGCGCCGAACGGCGCGTCGGTCACCCGGTACTCGTAGTGCCGCCGCAGCGCCGCGAAGCGGGCGTCGAAGGCGGCGGGCACGACCCGCGCCGAGAACACCCGGACGTCGGCGGGCAGCGCGCGGGCCAGCCGCTTGGGCAGCCCGGCCACGTCGACGGCCTCCGGCAGGTCGACGTGCGCGACCTGCCCGGCCGCGTGCACGCCCGCGTCGGTGCGCCCGGCCACGGTCAGCACGACGTCCTCGCGCAGCACCGTGGACAGGGTGTCCTCCAGCACCCCGCAGACCGTGCGGCGGTTCGGCTGGCGGGCCCAGCCGGAGAACTCGGTGCCGTCGTACGCCAGGTCCAGCCGGACGCGGACCCGGCCGGAGCCGTCCCCGGCGCCGTCCCCACCACTGCCCGGAACACCGGCGAGCCCGCCGCCCCCGGTGGGGGCGACGGGCTCGCGGGTGGTGCTGGAGTCGCTCAGGACTCGTCCTTCTTGTCCTCGGCCTTGGCCTCGGCGGGCTCCTCGGACTTGGCCTCGGCGCCCTCGGCGGGCTCCTCGGACGCGTCCTTGGTGGCGGACTCGGGGGCCTCGGCGTCCTGGTCGACGGCCTTGGTCTCCTCGACCTTGGTCTCCTCGGCGGGAGCCTCGGTCTTGGCCTCGTCCTTGGCGAACTTGGTGCTCCGCGCCTTCTCGGCCTCGGAGGTCACCGTCTTCTGCTGCACCAGCTCGATGACGGCCATGGGGGCGTTGTCGCCCTTGCGGTTCAGCGTCTTCGTGATGCGGGTGTAGCCGCCGGTGCGGTCCGCGAAGAACGGACCGATCTCGGCCACCAGCTTGTGGACGATGTCCTTGTCGCGGATCACCTTCATGATCTCGCGACGGTTGTGCAGGTCACCGACCTTGGCCTTGGTGATCAGCTTCTCGGCGTACGGGCGCAGCCGCTTGGCCTTCGCCTCGGTCGTGGTGATGCGACCGTGGGTGAACAGCGACGTGGCCAGGTTGGCCAGCATGAGCCGCTCGTGGGCCGGCGAGCCACCGAGACGGGGTCCCTTGGTGGGGGTGGGCATCGAATTGCTCCTCGGATTTCTTTCTGATCCTCTGCTCCGGCCCGGCCGCTAAGCGGCCTCAGAGCTGCTCGGTCTCCGCGTAGTCCTGGCCGTCGTCGTGGGAGTCCACGGACGAGTCCGCGCCCCACCCCTCAGCGGGGTAGTCGGACGCGGCGGCCGAGGGGTCGAACCCGGGAGGGCTGTCCTTCAGCGCGAGGCCCAGGCCGACGAGCTTCATCTTGACCTCGTCGATGGACTTCGCGCCGAAGTTGCGGATGTCCAGCAGGTCCGCCTCGCTGCGCGAGACGAGCTCGCCCACCGTGTGGATGCCCTCGCGCTTGAGGCAGTTGTAGGACCGGACGGTGAGGTCCAGGTCCTCGATCGGCATCGCGAACGCCGCGATGGTGTCCGCCTCGGCGGGCGAGGGCCCGATCTCGATGCCCTCGGCGTCGACGTTCAGCTCGCGAGCGAGGCCGAACAGCTCCACCAGGGTCTTGCCCGCCGACGCCACGGCGTCGCGCGGCGTGATGGAGGGCTTGCTCTCGACGTCGAGGATCAGCTTGTCGAAGTCGGTCCGCTGCTCGACACGGGTGGCCTCGACCTTGTAGGTCACCTTCATGACGGGCGAGTAGATCGAGTCGACGGGGATGCGGCCGATCTCGGCACCGGCCTGCTTGTTCTGGACGGCGGGGACGTAGCCGCGACCGCGCTCGACGACGAGCTCGATCTCCAGCTTGCCCTTGCCGTTCAGGGTGGCGATGTGCAGGTCGGGGTTGTGCACGGTCACACCGGCCGGGGGCACGATGTCACCGGCGGTCACCGCGCCCGGCCCCTGCTTGCGCAGGTACATGGTCACCGGCTCGTCCTCCTCGGAGCTGACGACCAGCTCCTTGAGGTTGAGGATGATGTCGGTGACGTCCTCCTTCACACCGGGCACGGTGGTGAACTCGTGCAGCACGCCGTCGATGCGGATGCTGGTCACGGCCGCGCCGGGGATGGAGGACAGCAGGGTGCGGCGGATGGAGTTGCCGAGGGTGTAGCCGAAACCCGGCTCCAGCGGCTCGATGACGAACCGGGAGCGGGTCTCGCTGACCGCTTCCTCGCTGAGCGAGGGGCGCTGGGAAATCAGCACTGGGTTCTTCCTCTCTGAACCCGGCGACCGCTATTTGACGCCGGGAGAGCCAGTCGCGGAGACCGGCAAACGCGTTCGGCACACCATTTAGTGCCGTCGCGGGACCCGACTGGAGGGCGACCCGTCGGGCCGCCCTCCAGGAGGATCACTTCGAGTAGAGCTCGACGATCAGCTGCTCGGTGACGGGCGTGTCGATCTGCGCCCGCTCCGGGAGCTGGTGCACCAGGATCCGCAGGTTCGACGGGACGACCTGCAGCCACGCCGGCACCGGACGGTCGCCGAAGGACGCGCGCGCGGCCTCGAAGGGCAGCAGCGGCAGCGACTTGGGCTTGACGTCGATGATGTCGAACTTCGACACCTGGTAGCTCGGGATGTTCACCTTGTGGCCGTTGACCAGGAAGTGACCGTGGCTAACCAGCTGGCGGGCCTGGCGACGGGTGCGGGCCAGACCGGCGCGGTACACCACGTTGTCCAGGCGCGACTCGAGGATCTGCAGCAGGTTCTCACCGGTCTTGCCGGTGCGGCGAACCGCTTCCTTGTAGTAGCGGACGAACTGCTTCTCAAGGATGCCGTACGTGTAGCGAGCCTTCTGCTTCTCCTGCAGCTGCAGGAGGTACTCGGACTCCTTGATGCGGCCTCGGCCGTGCTGGCCGGGCGGGTAGGGGCGGCGCTCGAACGCCTGGTCCCCACCGATGAGGTCGACCTTGAGGCGACGCGAGATGCGCGTGGCCGGTCCGGTGTAGCGAGCCATGAGTGCTTACTCCTCCCCGTGCCTCAGACCCGGCGCCGCTTGGGCGGGCGGCAGCCGTTGTGGGGCTGCGGGGTCACGTCCTGGATGGTGCCGACCTCGAGGCCGGCGGCCTGCAGCGAACGGATCGCGGTCTCGCGGCCGGAGCCGGGACCCTTCACGAACACGTCCACCTTGCGCAGACCGTGCTCGGCGGCCTTGCGCGCGGCGTTCTCCGCGGCCATCTGCGCGGCGAAGGGCGTCGACTTGCGCGAGCCCTTGAAGCCGACGTGGCCCGCGGAAGCCCAGCTGATCACGTTGCCCAGCGGGTCCGTGATGGACACGATGGTGTTGTTGAACGTGCTCTTGATGTGGGCCTGGCCGTGCGAGACGTTCTTCTTTTCCTTGCGCCGGACCTTCTTGACCCCGGCGCCCTGACGGGTCTTGGGTGGCATTCTGGGTGATCTCCTACTTCAGGGTCCGCGAGGTTACTTCTTGCCGGCCTTCTTCTTGCCCGCAACGGTCTTCTTCGGACCCTTGCGAGTGCGCGCGTTCGTCTTGGTGCGCTGCCCGCGGACGGGCAGGTTGCGACGGTGGCGCAGGCCTTCGTAGCAGCCGATCTCCATCTTGCGACGGATGTCGGCCTGGATCTCGCGGCGGAGATCACCCTCAAGCTTGAAGTGCTCTTCGATGTAGTCCCGCAGCTTGGCGAGGTCGTCGTCACCGAGGTCCTTCACCCGGACGTCCGGGGAGATCTCGGTGGCCTTCAGCAGCTCCTTGGAGCGCGTGCGACCAATGCCGAAGATGTAGGTGAGCGCGATCTCCAACCGCTTTTCGCGGGGGAGGTCGACGCCAGCGAGTCGTGCCATTCGGCGCTTGCTCCTAACAGTGGTGTCGCTCCAGGTTTGCTCCTCGCCCGTTCCCGGGACTGACTCGCTGCGTCAGTTCCGCCCGCTCTCGCGGACGGCGTCCCGGCCCCGGCCTGGAGTCCGGGGGTGTGCCCACGCCCCTGTGTCAGGGGTGTGGGTAGGTGCGAAGAGGCTTGCTTGTCTTTGGCGTCGTGGCGAACGACGACAGCGGGTGCTGCTCAGCCCTGGCGCTGCTTGTGGCGCAGGTTCTCGCAGATCACCATGACCCGGCCGTGACGGCGGATCACCTTGCACTTGTCGCAGATCTTCTTGACGCTCGGCTGAACCTTCACGCCTGAGCTCTCCTGCTTGTGGCCGAGTGCCCGTGACCGGGCACCGGAGGTCACTTGTAGCGGTAGACGATGCGCCCTCGGGACAGGTCGTAGGGCGAGAGCTCCACGACAACCCGGTCCTCGGGGAGGATTCGGATGTAGTGCTGACGCATCTTGCCGCTGATGTGCGCCAGGACCTTGTGCCCGTTCTCCAACTCGACTCGGAACATCGCGTTGGGAAGCGGCTCGACTACGCGGCCCTCGACCTCAATGGCCCCGTCCTTCTTGCCCATGTCCTCCGCGTTTCGTGACGGTGGGTACTTCCGGATTAGGGCACGCACGACCCCGAGTCCGTCTAGGCCCTTGCGAACCTGCTGCCTGCCGGGGTCTGACGACCTCCACGGGCATGGCGGAACCGGCGCGACGTGTGCGCCACCGCCCCATACTACGCGCCGCCGCCTGAACGCCCAAATCGGGTGACCATGGCCGCCAGGGCGACCCAGATCCACCACGGGTGAGGCATGATCTCCGCCCGCAGCGCGGCGAGGCCCCACACCAGGAAGACGACGACGGCGAGCACGCTCAGCGCGTCGGACAGGTCCCGCGAGTTCCAGGCGTTGACCAGCGCGGCGACCCACTCGGGCCGGTCGGCGGGCGCGCCCTCGGCCCTGGCGGACGCCTCGGCGGACCGGGAACCGGCGGCCTCGGCGGGCGGCGGCCCGGCGGCGGGCAGGTGGTCGGCCGACCGGGGCGCGGACGGGTCCTGCGAGCGCCAGCCGTTGACCAGCGCGGACAGCCACGAGGCCCGCTCGGGGGGCGCGGGCGGGGCCTCCGGGCGCGGCGGCCCGGTCAGCGCGGCGGTCAGCTCGGCGTACGTGCTCGCCGCCCGCACCGCGCCCGAGCGCCGCAGCAGCTCGCCCTCGCTGATCCGCCCCTCGGCGCGGGCCTCGCCCAGCACCTCCAGCGCCTGCGCCTTGTCGCGCTCCTCGGCAGTCACCGCTCCCCCGTCCCTCCGGTCCCCCCGAAGCTACCCGCGCGCCCGCTGCTCGCGGGGGGCGAGCCACCAGAGCGCGCCCAGCGCGGCGCCGAGGGGCGCGGTGAACCACAGGAACCAGGGGTCGTCGAGCCCGTGCCCGTCGATGACGTCGGAGACGTTGACCAGCAGCCAGACGACGAAGTTCAGCGCGCTCACCGCGAGCCAGATCTGGGTGAGCACCCGCAGCACGCGGTGGTACTTCGAGTCGGGGCGCGCGTACCCGGCGGTCGGCGCGGGCGCCTGCGGCCGGGGGCGGAAGTCGAGCGGCTCGGTGTCCGGCACCGGCAGGTCCGCGATGAGCCGGGCGAGGTCCCCGCGCGTCCTGGCGCGCAGCGCCTCCCCGACCCGCTCGTCGAACTCGGTCACGTCGAGGGAGCCCTCGACGTGGGCGCGCCGGAGGAAGTCCTGGACCTGCTCGCGGTCCTTGTCCGAGACCCTGATGTCCTCGGGCTTCACGGGTTCGATCACACCTCCATGGTGGCGACCCCCGGCCCCGCGCGGTATCCAGGTAGCCCCCGTCCCAGGGGGAAGAAACCCCACCCCCCTTAGCCCGTTGGTGTGACAGCGGGACCGTTCGGGCCACGTCCGGGTGAAGCATCCGGTGGAATACCCCTACCGGGACCGCACGCGTCCCGGCGGGAGGTGGGAACCCGTGCTGACCACGGCTCTGCTGCTGGCCGGGATCGCGTCCTGCGCCCTGCTGACCACCGGGCTGGCCGCGCGCCGCTGCCCCGCGGGCTGCGCGCCCGGCGAGTGCGACGCGGCCGGGCACGACGGGGTCTGACCGAGGCCCCGGCCCCGACCGGGCCGGTCCGGACAGGCCCGGAACGCAGGCTCAGAACGCAGAGCGGCCCCCGACCCGGTCGGTTGGGGGGCCGCTCGCACAGCCGGGGTCTCAGCCCTCCTCGGGCGCCGTCAGCACCCAGGGGCCGTCCTCGGTGATGGCCACGCTGTGCTCCCAGTGCGCGGCCTTCGACTTGTCCGCCGTGACGACCGTCCAGCCGTCCGACAGCTCCACCGTCTGGTCCGTGCCCAGGGTCAGCATCGGCTCGATCGCGATCGCCATGCCGGGCTTGAGCCGGGGGCCCTTGCCGGGCTTGCCGTAGTTCGGCAGGAACGGGTCCATGTGCATCTTGGTGCCGATGCCGTGGCCGCCGTAGCCGTCGACGATCCCGTACTCGACGCCGTCGCGCTCGCCCGCGGCGATCGTCTCGGACTCGATGGCGAACGAGACGTCCGACAGCTTCGCGCCCGCCACCGCGGCCTCGATGCCCGCGAGCATCGACGTCCTGGTCGCCTCGGACAGCTTCAGCTCGGCCTCGGTGACCGTCCCGATCGGGACGGTGAGCGCCGAGTCGCCGTGCCAGCCGTCCAGGATCGCGCCGCAGTCGATCGACAGCAGGTCGCCGTCCGCGAGGATCTGGGTGCGGCTGGGGATGCCGTGGACCACCTGCTGGTTGACCGACGCGCAGATGCTCGCCGGGAACCCGTGGTAGCCCTTGAAGCTCGGCACGGCGCCCGCGTCGCGGATGGTCTGCTCGGCGAGCTGGTCCAGCTCGGCCGTGCTGACCCCCGCCTTGGCGTGCGCGGCCATCAGGGTCAGGGCCTTCGCCACGACCAGGCCGGAGGCGCGCATGGCCTCCAGCTGGCCGCGGGTCTTGATCTCGATCATGCGGTCACGACCGCCTGGTGCGATTCGCCGGAGTGCATCGAGCAGTCCACCGGTCACTTCTCGCCGCGCAGCGCGGCCAGCGCCCGCTCGCTGATCTCGGTGACGTCGCCGACCGCGTCGATCGTGACGACGATGCCGGAGTAGTACTCCAGCAGCGGGGCCGTCTCGGTGCGGTAGACCTGCTGGCGGTGCCGGATGACGTCCTCCTTGTCGTCGGCGCGGCCGCGGGCGAGCAGCCGCTCGACGACGATCTCCTCGTCGATCCGGAACTCCAGCACGGCGTCCAGCTCGTGCCCCTCGGACGCGAGCAGGGCGCCGAGGACGTCCGCCTGGGCGACGTTGCGCGGGAACCCGTCGAGCAGGAAGCCGTTCGCGGCGTCCGGCTCGGCGAGGCGCTCGCGCACCATCTTGTTCGTCACCTCGTCGGGCACGAGCTCGCCGGCGTCCAGGTACTCCTGGACCTCCTGGCCGAGCGGGGTCTGCTCGCTGATGTGCGCGCGGAACAGGTCCCCCGTGGAGATGTGCGGCACGGCGAGCGCGGCGCTGAGATTCTTGGCCTGCGTGCCCTTGCCCGCTCCGGGCGGGCCGACGAGAACGAGTCGCATCTAGCGGAGGAACCCTTCGTAATTGCGCTGCATGAGCTGGCTCTCGATCTGCTTCACGGTGTCGAGGCCGACACCGACCATGATCAGCACCGCCGTGCCGCCGAGGGGGAAGTTCTGGTTCTGGCCCTCACCGGTCAGGTCGAGGAACAGGTTCGGCAGGATCGCGACGATACCGAGGTACAGCGAGCCGGGCAGCGTGATCCGCCCCAGGACGAAGCGGAGGTACTCGGCGGTGGGGCGGCCCGGCCGGATGCCGGGGATGAACCCACCGAACTTCTTCATCTCGTCGGCGCGCTCGTCCGGGTTGAACGTGATGCCGACGTAGAAGTAGGTGAAGAAGACGATCAGCAGGAAGTACAGCGAGATGTGCACCGGGCTCGACTGGGAGACCAGGTGGGTCGCGACGAAGGTCTGCCACCAGCCGGGCGCCGAGCCGTCGTTGGCGGCGGTCAGGCGCGAGATCAGGTCGGGCAGGTAGAGCAGCGACGAGGCGAAGATGACCGGGATGACGCCGGCCTGGTTGACCTTCAGCGGCAGGTAGGTCGAGGTGCCGCCGTACATCCTGCGGCCGATCATGCGCTTCGCGTACTGGACGGGGATGCGGCGCTGGGCCTGCTCCACGTAGATGACGCTGGCGATGATCAGCAGGGCCGACACGCAGACCAGCGCGAAGGTCAGGCCGCCGCGGCTCCAGATGACCTGGCCCTCGACCGGGACGCGGGCCGCGATGCCGGTGAAGATCAGCAACGACATGCCGTTGCCGATGCCCTTCTCGGTGATGACCTCGCCGAGCCACATGATGACGCTGGTGCCCGCGGTCATGGTCACGACCATGACGATCAGGGAGAAGATGCTGTCGTCCGGGATGACCGGGACGTCGCAGTTGGCGAACAGCTGACCGCGCACCGCCAGGGCGATGATGCCGGTGGACTGCAGGACCGCGAGCGCGATCGTCAGGTACCGGGTGTACTGGGTCAGCTTGGCCTGGCCGGACTGGCCTTCCTTCTTCAGCTGCTCGAACCGCGGGATGACCACGGTGAGCAGCTGGACGATGATGCTCGCGGTGATGTAGGGCATGATGCCCAGCGCGAAGATCGACAAGTTCAGGAGCGCGCCGCCGCTGAACAGGTTGATCAGGGAGTAGATGCCCTGCTGGTCGACCTGCTCGACGCACTTTTTGACGTTGACGAACGAGACGCCCGGCGCGGGCAGGGTCGCGCCCAACCGGTACACCACGATGATCCCCAGCGTGAAGAGGATCTTCTTGCGTAGGTCCGGCGTCGCGAGAGCCGAGCGGAATGCGCCGAGCACGCGAACCTCCATCAGCGTTGCCGCCCCGCGTGGGTCGGCATCCTGCGGTACCGGCCGTTTTGCCGGCACGGTCTTGTGGGCTCCCGCCGGACAGGGCCGGCGGTGGTGGAAGCGACGGGTAGCCGCGACCGACCCGGAACCATCCGGGTACAGCCCGCGACTTTAACAGCCGCTGGGCAGGTCACCGCATCCAGTCATCCCCCACACTTACTACCCGATCGGCACCGGTGACCGGCAAGCCCCCGAATGGATCAAGTTCGGGGAGCGTAGCCGCTGGTTACGCCCATCGCGAACAGGTTCGCGAAGTGGGACGCCGGACAGGGGTGCCGCAGTCCGCGCGCACCTGCTAACGGCGCAGAAGTCATCCAAATGTCACCCCTGGGAGTGGTGGACGACGATCAGCGGGCGCGAATCCGGCGCCGGGCGGCCCGATCCGGAACGCGAAACGGCCCCCGGAGTCGGAACTCCGGGGGCCGTTCAGCAGTTCAGGCGTCACACGCCCGTGTCTGAGGCGAGGCTCAGAGGACGGTGGTGGTGCCACCGGCGGCGGCGATCTTCTCGACCGCGCTGCCGGAGAACTTGTTGGCGACGACGTCGAGCTTGACGCCGTTGATGTCGCCGTCGCCCAGCACCTTCACCAGCTCGTTCTTGCGAACGAGGCCGGCGTTGATGAGCGCGTCCACGTCGACCCGGCCGCCCTTGGGGAACAGGCGGGCGAGGTCGGCCACGTTCACGACCTGGTACTCGGTGCGGAACGGGTTGCGGAAGCCCTTGAGCTTGGGCAGGCGCATGTGCAGCGGCATCTGGCCACCCTCGAAGCGCGGCGAGACGTTCTTCCGCGCTCCGGTGCCCTTGGTGCCGCGACCGGCGGTCTTGCCCTTGGAGCCCTCACCACGACCCACGCGGGTCTTCTTGGTCTTGGCGCCGGGGGCCGGCCTCAGGTCATGGATCTTGATGGTCACGACTGGACCTCCTCGACGACCACCAGGTGGCGCACGGCGTGGATGAGCCCGCGCACCTGCGGCGTGTCCTCGCGGACCACCGACTGGCGGATCTTGCGCAGCCCCAGGGTCCGCATGGACTCCCGGTGGTTGTGCTTGGTACCGATGGTGCTCTTCACCTGGGTGACCTTGAGCTGTGCCATGGTCACACCGCCCCTGCGCGGGCGCGGAGCATGCCGGCGGGAGCGACGTCCTCGAGCGGCAGACCGCGGCGGGCGGCCACCTCCTCCGGACGCTGGAGGCCCTTCAGGGCCGCCACGGTGGCGTGCACGATGTTGATGGCGTTGTCGGAGCCCAGCGACTTGCTCAGCACGTCGTGGACACCGGCGCACTCCAGCACCGCGCGGACGGCGCCACCGGCGATGACACCGGTACCGGCCGAGGCCGGGCGCAGCAGCACGACACCGGCCGCCTTCTCACCCTGGACCGGGTGGGGGATGGTGCCCGCGATGCGGGGGACGCGGAAGAAGTTCTTCTTCGCCTCCTCGACGCCCTTGGCGATGGCGGCCGGAACTTCCTTGGCCTTGCCGTAGCCGACGCCCACCATGCCGTCGCCGTCGCCCACGACCACGAGGGCCGTGAAGCTGAACCGGCGACCACCCTTGACGACCTTGGAGACGCGGTTGATCGCGACAACGCGCTCCAGGTGCGGGGTCTTCTCCTGGGCCGCGCCGCCGCGGCCGCCGTCACGACGGTCGCGGCGCTCTCCGCGCTCGCCCCCGCCGCCTTCGCGACGCGTGCGTCCTGGCATCAGGCGTCCCTCTCAATTCCGGTGATGATCATTGTCAGAACTCCAGCCCCGCCTCGCGGGCGGCATCCGCGAGAGCGGCGACCCGGCCGTGGTAGGCGTTGCCACCGCGGTCGAACACCACCTTGCTGATGCCGGCGTCCTTGGCGCGAGCCGCGGCCAGCTGACCGACCTTGGCGGCACGGGCCTTCTTGTCGCCGTCGAGCGCCCGGACGTCCGCCTCGACCGAGGAGGCAGCCGCCAGGGTGTGGCCCGCGAGGTCGTCGATGATCTGCACGGTGATGTGCTTCGACGAGCGGTGCACGACCAGGCGCGGGCGCTCCGCCGTGCCGCTGACCTTCTTGCGGAGGCGGAAGTGACGGCGGGTCTTCGCGATGCGGCGGGTGGTCGAGATGTCCTTGCCCACCGGCTTGCGCTTCGTTGCAGTCTCGCTCATGTCACTTACCCGTCTTTCCGACCTTGCGGCGGATCTTCTCACCCGAGTAGCGCACGCCCTTGCCCTTGTACGGGTCGGGCTTGCGCAGCTTGCGGATGTTCGCGGCGACCTCGCCGACGAGCTGCTTGTCGATGCCAGCCACGGAGAAGCGGGTCGGCGTCTCCACCGCGAAGGTGATGCCCGCGGGGGCCTCGACCTTGACCGGGTGGCTGTAGCCCAGGGCGAACTCGAGGTCCGAGCCCTTGAGAGCCACGCGGTAACCGACGCCGTGGATCTCCATCTTCTTCTCGTAGCCCTGCGTCACGCCGACGACCATGTTCTGCACCAGGGTGCGGGACAGGCCGTGGAGCGAGCGGCTGCGGCGCTCGTCGTTCGGGCGCTTGACCTCGAGCGTGCCGTCTTCGGCCTTCTCGAGGGTGATCGGCTCGGCGATCGTCAGGTTCAGGGTGCCCTTCGGCCCCTTCACGCTGACGGCCTGGCCGTCGATGTTCACGTCGACCCCGGAGGGGACGGTGATCGGCAGCTTTCCGATGCGCGACATGCCTTCAGTCCCCCCTTCTACCAGACGTAGGCGAGGACTTCTCCGCCCACGCCCTGCTTGTTGGCCTGGCGGTCGGTCAGCAGACCGCCAGAGGTCGAGATGATCGCGACGCCAAGACCGCCCAGCACCTTCGGCAGGTTGGTCGACTTCGCGTAAACCCGCAGACCGGGCTTGGAGACGCGGCGGAGGCCTGCGATGCTGCGCTCCCGGTTCGGGCCGTACTTCAGCTCGATCACCAGGTTCTTGGCGACCTCGCCATCCTCGTCGCGGTAGCTGGCGATGTAGCCCTCGCGCTTGAGGATCTCGGCGATGTTCGCCTTCAGCTTCGAGTGCGGCATCACGACCTTGTCGTGGTAAGCCGAGTTCGCGTTCCGCAGACGAGTCAGCATGTCTGCGATCGGGTCGGTCATCGTCATGGTGACCTGGTCAACCTTTCTCGCTGCGGTTCCCCAGCCAGGGTCCGAGCGGCCCGCCCCCTCGCGGGGGCGGGGCGCTGGTCGTGGACGGGCCTACAGCGAAGTGGATGTAGAGAGAAAAACCGGCCGCCGAGGCGGGACTACCAGCTCGACTTGCTCACGCCGGGCAGCTCGCCCCGGTGGGCCATCTCGCGCAGGCAGATCCGGCACAGGCCGAACTTGCGGAACACCGAGTGCGGACGACCGCAGCGCTGGCAGCGGGTGTAGGCGCGCACCTTGAACTTCGGCTTGCCCGCCGCCTTGTTGATCAGAGCCTTCTTGGCCATCTGTCAGTTCTCCTTGAACGGGAAGCCCAGGTGCTTGAGCAGCGCCCGGCCCTCCTCGTCGTTGGTGGCGGTCGTGACGACCGTGATGTCCATGCCGCGCGGGCGGTCGATGGCGTCCGGGTCGATCTCGTGGAACATCGACTGCTCGTTGAGGCCGAACGTGTAGTTCCCGTTGCCGTCGAACTGCTTGCCGGACAGGCCGCGGAAGTCGCGGATGCGCGGCAGCGCGATCGTCAGCAGGCGGTCCAGGAACTCCCACATGCGGTCGCCGCGCAGCGTGACGCGGGCGCCGATGGGCATGCCCTCGCGGAGCTTGAACTGCGCGATGGACTTGCGGGCCCTGCGGACCTCGGGGCGCTGGCCGGTGATGATCGACAGGTCGCGCACGGCGCCCTCGATCAGCTTGCCGTCGCGGGCGGCGTCGCCGACACCCATGTTGACGACGACCTTCACGACGCCGGGGATCTGCATCACGTTCGCGTACTCGAACTGCTTCTGCAGCTCGGCGGCGATTTCCTCGCGGTAGCGGGTCTTCAGCCGCGGCGTGATCTTCTCAGCGGTGGTCATCAGATGTCCTTCCCGTTACGACGGGAAATGCGGACCCGCTTGCCCTCGTCGTTCGTCCGGTAGCCCACACGGGTCGGCTTGCCGTCGGAGTCGACCACCATCACGTTGGACACGTGGATGGGGGCCTCCTGGGTCACGATGCCGCCCGACTGCGCGCCGCGCTGGGTCTGCGTGATCCGGGTGTGCTTCTTGATGCGGTTGACGCCCTCGACCAGGACGCGGTCCAGCGCGGGGTAGGCCTGGATGACCTTGCCGCGCGCACCCTTGTCCTTGCCGGCGATAACCACGACGGTGTCGCCCTTCTTCACCTTCATGGTCAGAGCACCTCCGGCGCCAACGAGATGATCTTCATGAACTTCTTGTCGCGCAGCTCACGGCCGACCGGGCCGAAGATGCGGGTGCCGCGCGGCTCGTTGTCGTTCTTGATGAGCACAGCGGCGTTCTCGTCGAAGCGGATGTAAGAGCCGTCGGGACGGCGCTTCTCCTTGACGGTCCGGACGACGACGGCCTTGACCACGTCGCCCTTCTTGACACCCGCGCCGGGGATTGCCTGCTTCACCGTGGCGACGATGATGTCCCCGATGCCCGCGTAGCGACGGCCGGAACCACCGAGAACACGGATGCAGAGGATTTCCTTCGCACCGGTGTTGTCGGCGACCCGGAGCCGCGACTCCTGCTGGATCACTTACCTGTCTCCTTGACCATTCCTGGCCCGCCAGATTTCCGACCTGACGGGCTCGGTCTGACTTACTTGGCCTTCTCGAGGACCTCGACGAGCCTCCACCGCTTGGTGGCGGACAGCGGCCGGGTCTCCATGAGGAGGACGCGGTCGCCGATGCCAGCGGTGTTCTGCTCGTCGTGCGCCTTCACCTTGGTGGTGGAGCGCATGACCTTCGAGTAGCGGCGGTGCTTCTTGCGGTCCTCGACCGCGACCACGATCGTCTTGTCCATCTTGTCGGACACGACGAGGCCCTCGCGCACCTTGCGGTAGTTGCGCGCCTCGGTGGTCACTTCTTCGTTCTCGCTCATGCCGCACCCTCACCAGTGGAAGCCGCATCGGGGGAAGCCGAGAGACCCAGCTCCCGCTCGCGCATCACGGTGTAGACCCGAGCGATCTCGTTCCGGACCGTGCGCAGGCGGCGGTTGTTGTCGAGCTGCCCGGTGGCCATCTGGAAGCGGAGGTTGAACAGCTCCTCCTTGGCCTCCCGAAGGCGCAGCACGAGCTCCTCTTCAGTCAGCTCGCGCAGCTCGGAAGCGGTGGTACCCGCTGCCATCAGAAGTCACCACCCTCACGCGTGACGATGCGGCACTTCATCGGCAGCTTGTGGATCGCGCGACGGAGCGCCTCACGGGCGATTGCCTCGTTCGGGAAGGACATCTCGAACAGGACACGGCCCGGCTTGATGTTGGCCACCCACCACTCCGGAGAGCCCTTGCCGGAACCCATGCGGGTCTCGGCGGGCTTCTTCGTCAGCGGGCGGTCGGGGAAGATGTTGATCCACACCTTGCCACCGCGGCGGATGTGCCGGGTGATGGCGATACGAGCCGACTCGATCTGCCGGTTGGTCACGTAGGCGGGCTCCAGGGCCTGGATGCCGAACTCGCCGAAGGTGACCCTCGTGCCGCCCTTGGCAGCACCGGAACGACCGGGGTGGTGCTGCTTGCGGTGCTTAACCCTGCGCGGGATGAGCACGACTCAGCCCTCCGTCTTCTCTTCGGTCGCGGCCGGCTTGTCGCTGGCCTGTGCGTCAGCCGCGGCACGACCGGCCTCGGTGCTCGTCGCGGTGGTGCCGCTGGCACCGGAGCGACGGGCCCGGTTGGGGCGGTCACCGCGGTCGCGCCGGGGCGCGCGCTCGGCCGAGGGGGCCGCGTCGCGCTCGCGCTTGGCGCTGATGCCACCGACCACGTCGCCCTTGTAGATCCACACCTTGACGCCGATGCGGCCGAACGTGGTGCGGGCCTCGAAGAAGCCGTAGTCGATGTCGGCGCGGAGCGTGTGCAGCGGCACGCGGCCGTCGCGGTAGTGCTCCGAGCGGGACATCTCGGCGCCGCCGAGGCGACCGCCGCACTGCACGCGGATGCCCTTCACCTGCGGGGAGCGCATGGCCGACTGGATGGCCTTGCGCATCGCGCGGCGGAAGGCGACGCGGTTGGACAGCTGCTCGGCGACGCCCTGCGCCACGAGCTGCGCGTCCGACTCGGGGTTCTTGACCTCGAGGATGTTCAGCTGCACCTGCTTCTTGGTGAGCTTCTCCAGCTCACCGCGGATGCGGTCGGCCTCCGCGCCGCGACGGCCGATGACGATGCCCGGCCGGGCGGTGTGGATGTCGACGCGGACCCGGTCACGGGTGCGCTCGATCTCCACCTTGGAGATGCCTGCACGCTCCATGCCACGCGAGAGCAGCTTGCGGATCTTGACATCCTCGGCCACGTACTCGGCGTACTGCTTGTCGGCGTACCAGCGGGACTTCCAGTCGGTGGTGATCCCCAGCCGGAAGCCGTGCGGGTTGATCTTCTGACCCACTACCGAGCACTTCCCTTCGCGCTGGTCTTCTTGGGACGGCTCTCCACCTCGACGGTGATGTGGCTCGTCCGCTTGCGAATCCGGTACGCGCGGCCC
The DNA here is from genome assembly GCF_052038725.1 of Actinosynnema sp. Classification (NCBI taxonomy): domain Bacteria; kingdom Bacillati; phylum Actinomycetota; class Actinomycetes; order Pseudonocardiales; family Pseudonocardiaceae; genus Actinosynnema; species Actinosynnema sp. The sequence continues at coordinate 9,438 of NZ_JBQGCX010000914.1, read as the reverse complement.
TGGGCACGCGGGCGGAATCGCTTGAGGGTCGGACCCTCGTCCACGTAGACCTTCGACACCCAGAGGGTGTCGGGGTCCAGGGACAGGTTGTTCTCGGCGTTGGCCACGGCGCTCGCGAGCACCTTGCGGACCGGCTCAGATGCCGCCTGCGGCGCGAACTGGAGCACGGCCAGGGCCTCGCTGGCGCTACGACCCCTGATGAGCTCGACGACGCGACGCACCTTCATGGGCGTGTCGCGGACGTAGCGAGCCCGAGCCACGGCGCGCGGGAACTCCGGCGCTTCGGCTTCGTTACGGGCGTTCATCGCTGCTTCCCCTTGCTCTTTTCCTAGTTCGACGCCTAGCGGCGGCGCGACTTCCGGTCGTCCTTGATGTGACCCTTGAACGTGCGGGTCGGGGCGAACTCGCCGAGCTTGTGCCCGACCATCGCCTCCGTCACGAACACCGGCACGTGCTTGCGGCCGTCGTGCACCGCGATCGTGTGGCCCAGCATGTCGGGGATGATCGTCGACCGGCGGGACCAGGTCTTGATGACGGTCTTCTTACCCGACTCGTTGAGGACGTCCACCTTCTTGAGCAGGTGGTCGTCCACGAAGGGGCCCTTCTTCAGGCTGCGAGGCATCCTTCACTCCCTCCCTGCTCAGCGCTTCTTACCGGTGCGACGACGCCGGACGATGAGCCTGTCGCTTGCCTTGCGGCGGCGGGTACGGCCTTCGGGCTTACCAGCCGGGTTCACCGGGTGGCGACCACCGGAGGTCTTACCCTCACCACCACCGTGCGGGTGGTCGACCGGGTTCATGGCGACACCACGGACGGTCGGGCGCTTGCCCTTCCACCGCATGCGGCCGGCCTTGCCCCAGTTGATGTTCTGGTGCTCCGCGTTGCCGACCTCGCCGATCGTGGCGCGGCAGCGCACGTCCACGTTGCGGATCTCGCCCGAGGGCATCCGCAACTGGGCGTACGGGCCGTCCTTGGCGACGAGCTGGACGCTCGCACCCGCGGAACGCGCGATCTTGGCGCCGCCACCGGGGCGCAGCTCGATCGCGTGGACGACGGTGCCGACCGGGATGTTCCGGAGCGGCAGGTTGTTGCCCGGCTTGATGTCGGCCTTGGGGCCGTTCTCGATCACGTCGCCCTGGTGCAGCTTGGCCGGGGCGATGATGTAGCGCTTCTCGCCGTCGACGTAGTGCAGCAGCGCGATCCGGGCGGTGCGGTTGGGGTCGTACTCGATGTGAGCGACCTTGGCCGGGATGCCGTCCTTGTCCGTGCGGCGGAAGTCGATCAGGCGGTAGGCCCGCTTGTGGCCGCCACCCTTGTGCCGCGTCGTGATCTTGCCCGAAGCGTTGCGGCCACCGCGGCCGTGCAGCGGGCGGACCAGCGACTTCTCCGGCGTCGACCGAGTGATCTCGGCGAAGTCGGAGACGCTCGCACCGCGACGACCGGGGGTCGTCGGCTTGTACTTGCGAATGCCCATCTCTACGCAGTCCTCGTCGTCATCAGGCGGCCGGGCCGCCGAAGATCTCGATCGGCTTGCTCTCGGCGGACAGCGTCACGATGGCGCGCTTGGTGTCCTTGCGCTTGCCGTAACCCGTCTTGGTGCGCTTGCGCTTGCCCTGACGGTTGATCGTGTTGACGCTGACGACCTTGACGCCGAAGACCTTCTCCACGGCAATCTTGATCTGGGTCTTGTTCGAGCCGGGGGACACCAGGAAGGTGTACTTGTTCTCCTCGAGGAGCCCGTAGGACTTCTCGGAGATCACCGGCGCGAGCAGGATGTCCCTGTGGTCGGGGATCACTTCTCGTCCTCCTGTGCCACCTCGGACGAACCGGCGACCGCCTCGGCCGAGCCCTTGCCCTGCTGGGACTTGCTCGCGAGGAACACGTCCAGGGCGCTCTTGCTGAACACCACGTCGTCGTTGACCAGCACGTCGTACGTGTTGAGCTGGTCGGGCGCGATGACGTGCACGTGCGTCAGGTTGCGCAGGCTCACCCACGACACGTCCTCGTCGCGCAGCAGCACGACGAGGATGCGGCGGGCGGTGCTCACCGACTCCAGGACCTTGCGGGCGGTCTTGGTGGAGGGCTTGTCGCCCTCGACGAAGCCGGTCACCACGTGGACCTGGTTCGCGCGGGCCCGGTCGGAGAGGGCACCGCGCAGGGCGGCGGCCTTCATCTTCTTGGGGGTGCGCTGCGAGTAGTCGCGCGGCACGGGGCCGTGCACGACGCCACCGCCTGCGAACTGGGGCGCGCGGGTCGAGCCCTGGCGGGCGCGGCCGGTGCCCTTCTGCCGGTACGGCTTCTTGCCGCCACCGGAGACCTCGGCGCGGGTCTTCACCTTGTGCGTGCCCTGGCGCGCGGCGGCCTGCTGGGCCACGACGACCTGGTGCAGCAGGGAGATGTTGGCCTGCGCGTCGAACACGGCGCCGGGCAGCTCGACGCTGCCGTCGGTCTTGCCGTCCGGGGTGCGGACCTCAACGGACGTCGTCATGATCAGGCACCACCCTTCGCAGCGGTCTTGACGAACACGGTGCCGCCCTTGGGGCCGGGAACGGCGCCCTTGATGAGCAGCAGGCCGGACTCGGCGTCCACCCGGAAGACCTTGAGGTTCTGGGTCGTCACGCGGGCGTGGCCCATGCGGCCCGCCATGCGGAGACCCTTGAACACGCGGCCGGGCGTGGCGCAGCCGCCGATCGAACCGGGCGAGCGGTGCTTGCGCTGGGTGCCGTGGCTGGCGCCCAGGCCGGCGAAGCCGTGGCGCGTCATGACACCGGCGTCGCCCTTGCCCCTGCTGGTGCCGACGACGTCGACAACCGCGCCAGCCTCGAACACCTCAGCGGTGATCTCCTGGCCGACCTGGTACTCGGAGGCGTCCGTGGTGCGCAGCTCCGCCAGGTGGCGGCGGGGCGTGACGCCCGCCTTGGCGAAGTGGCCCGCAACGGGCTTGATGACCTTGCGCGGGTCGATCGCGCCGAAGGCCAGCTGCACGGCCGAGTAGCCGTCGTTCTCCTGGGTCCGAACCTGGGTGACCACGTTCGGCTCGGCCTTGACGACGGTCACCGGGACGACCCGGTTGTTCTCGTCGAAGACCTGAGTCATGCCGAGCTTGGTGCCCAGGAGGCCCTTAACCTGCCTGTCAGACATGGGTCTCGTTACTCTCCGCCCCAAATGGGATCAACACTGCCGCGTCCACGCTTACTGAATGTTGACGTCGACGCTCGCCGGCAGGTCGATGCGCATGAGCGCGTCCACCGTCTTCGGCGTCGGGTCGAGGATGTCGATCAGACGCTTGTGCGTGCGCATCTCGAAGTGCTCGCGCGAGTCCTTGTACTTGTGCGGCGAGCGGATGACGCAGTAAACGTTCTTCTCAGTGGGCAGCGGCACAGGCCCGACGACCCGAGCGCCGGTGCGCGTCACGGTCTCGACGATCTTGCGCGCGGACGCGTCGATCGCCTCGTGGTCGTAGGCCTTGAGCCGGATGCGGATCTTCTGTCCCGCCATAGTGGCTTGCCGTTCCTCTGCTTCTAGTACCGCCGCGGTGCGGGCACCTTTCGCGAGGTCACGGGACCTCCGGCGCGCTCCGCCCCCTATTCAGGACTGACACCCAGCGGTGTCACGGTGCCCGGTCCACGCGGTCGGGCGTGTCGCCCTCCCGGCCATAAACCGGTCCCACTGATGAAACCTGTGGGATTTTGTGCCCAACACAACTTCAACGATCTTACCCCGCTCGTGACGGGGCGGCCAGGTCCATGGTTCTGAACCGGCCGCCCCGACGAGCAACCCGTCAATAGTTGCACACTCTCGTGCGCAAGCCAAATCCGGGGGGTGTTTCAGTTAGCGCGAGGTCACTTGATGATCTTGGTGACCGAGCCCGCACCGACGGTGCGGCCACCCTCGCGGATGGCGAACCGCAGGCCCTCGTCCATGGCGATCGGCTGGATCAGCTTCACGGCCATGGTGGTGTTGTCGCCCGGCATGACCATCTCGGTGCCCTCGGGGAGGGTCACGACGCCGGTCACGTCGGTGGTGCGGAAGTAGAACTGCGGGCGGTAGTTGTTGAAGAACGGGGTGTGGCGACCGCCCTCGTCCTTCGACAGGATGTAGACCTGCGCCTCGAACTCGGTGTGCGGAGTCGTGGTGCCGGGCTTCACGATCACCATGCCGCGCTCGACGTCCTCGCGCTTGATGCCGCGGAGCAGCAGCGCGGCGTTGTCGCCCGCGCGGCCCTCGTCGAGTAACTTCTTGAACATCTCGATCGAGGTGACCGTGGTCTTCTTCGAGGTCTCCTTGATACCGACGATCTCGATCTCGGAGTTGACCTGGATGATGCCCCGCTCGATGCGACCGGTGACGACGGTGCCACGACCGGTGATCGTGAAGACGTCCTCGACCGGCATCAGGAACGGGCGGTCGACCTCGCGCTCCGGCTCCGGGATGTTCTCGTCCACGGCGTCCATGAGGCCGATGAGCTTCTCGCCCCACTCGGCGTCGCCCTCCAGCGCCTTCAGCGCGGAGACGCGGACGACGGGCAGGTCGTCACCGGGGAACTCGTACTCGGAGAGCAGCTCGCGCACCTCGAGCTCGACGAGCTCCAGGATCTCCTCGTCGTCCACCATGTCGGCCTTGTTCAGGGCCACCACGATGTAGGGCACACCGACCTGGCGGGCCAGGAGCACGTGCTCCTTGGTCTGCGGCATCGGGCCGTCCGTGGCGGCGACCACGAGGATGGCGCCGTCCATCTGCGCCGCACCCGTGATCATGTTCTTGATGTAGTCCGCGTGACCGGGGCAGTCGACGTGCGCGTAGTGGCGCTTGTCGGTCTGGTACTCGATGTGCGCGATCGAGATCGTGATGCCGCGCTGCTTCTCCTCCGGCGCCTTGTCGATCTGGTCGAACGGCGTGAAGGGGTTCAGGTCCGGGTACTTGTCGTGCAGGACCTTGGAGATGGCAGCGGTCAGCGTCGTCTTGCCATGGTCGATGTGACCGATGGTGCCGATGTTGACGTGCGGCTTCGTCCGCTCGAACTTCGCCTTCGCCACTGGATTGTCCTCCTGGACTTCTATTGCTTTACCCGGCGGGTGTGGTTCGACCCGCCGGGCGTCACGTCAGGGTTTTGCGGACCCCAGGGACTGAACCCCCGGAGAGCCCGCGTGGTGCTGCGGTGCTCCGGTTTGGGTTACTCGCCCGTCGCCTTTGCGATGATCTCCTTCGAGACGTTCGCGGGAACCTCTGCGTAGGAGTCGAACGTCATCGAGTAGTTCGCCCGACCCTGGGTCTTGGACCGCAGGTCACCGACGTACCCGAACATCTCCGACAGCGGCACGAGCGCCTTGACGACGCGGGTTCCGCTGCGCTCCTCCATGGCCTGGATCTGGCCGCGGCGGGAGTTGAGGTCGCCGATCACGTCGCCCATGTACTCCTCGGGCGTGGTGACCTCGACAGCCATCAGGGGCTCGAGGATCGCGGGGCTCGCCTGGCGAGCCGCTTCCTTGAGGGCCATCGAACCGGCGATCTTGAACGCCATCTCCGACGAGTCGACCTCGTGGTAGGCGCCGTCCGTCAGCGTCAGCTTCACGCCGACCAGCGGGTAGCCCGCCAGCACGCCGTACTGCATGGCGTCCTGCGCGCCCGCGTCGACCGAGGGGATGTACTCCCTCGGGATGCGACCACCGGAGACGGCGTTGACGAACTCGTAGAGCGCGCCGTCTTCCTTCTTCTCCAGCGGCTCCAGGTCGATGAGGACCTTCGCGAACTGGCCGGAGCCACCGGTCTGCTTCTTGTGGGTGTAGGAGTACTTCTCCACCTTGCGGCGGATGGTCTCCCGGTACGCCACCTGCGGCTTGCCGAGGTTGGCCTCGACCTTGTACTCGCGGCGCATGCGGTCCACCAGGATGTCCAGGTGGAGCTCGCCCATGCCGGCGATGATGGTCTGGCCGGTCTCCTCGTCGAGCTTGACCCGGAAGGTCGGGTCCTCCTCGGCGAGCTTCTGGATCGCGGTGCCCAGCTTCTCCTGGTCGGCCTTCGTCTTGGGCTCGATGGCCACCTGGATGACGGGCTCGGGGAAGGTCATCGACTCGAGGACGATCGGGTGAGCCGGGTCGCACAAGGTCTCACCGGTCGTGGTGTCCTTGAGACCGATCACGGCGTAGATGTGCCCCGCCATGGCCTCGGTGACCGGGTTCTCCTTGTTGGCGTGCATCTGGAAGATCTTCCCGATGCGCTCCTTGCGGTCCTTGGTCGAGTTGATGACCTGGGCCCCGGAGGCGACCTGACCCGAGTACACCCGGATGTAGGTCAGCTTGCCGAAGAAGGGGTGCGCGGCGATCTTGAACGCCAGGGCGGCGAACGGCTCGTCCGTGGAGGGCTTGCGCGTGACCACGGTCTCGCCGTCCCGCAGCGTGCCCTCGACCGGCGGGAGGTCGAGCGGCGACGGCAGGTAGTCGATCACGGCGTCGAGCATGGGCTGGACGCCCTTGTTCTTGAACGCCGAGCCGCAGAGCACCGGGTACGCGGTGCCCTCCTTGACGATCTGGCGGATGCCCGTCTTGATCTGCTCGACGGACAGCTCCTCGCCCCCGAGGTACATCTCCATCAGGGCGTCGTCGGTCTCGGCCACGGCCTCGACGAGCTGCTCGCGGTACTCCTGCGCGCGCTCCAGCAGATCCGCGGGGATCTCCTCGACGGCGTAGTCCTCGCCCTTCTGGACCTCGCCGCGCCAGGTGAGGGCGCGCATGTTGATCAGGTCGACGACGCCGATGAAGTCGCTCTCGGCACCGATCGGGATCTGGATCGGGAGGGGCTTCGCGCCAAGACGCTCGGAGATCGTCTTGATGGTGAAGTAGAAGTCCGCGCCCAGCTTGTCCATCTTGTTGACGAAGCAGATGCGGGGAACGTCGTACTTCGAGGCCTGCCGCCACACCTGCTCGGACTGGGGCTCGACGCCCTCCTTGCCGTCGAACACCGCGACGGCGCCGTCCAGCACGCGGAGGTTGCGCTCCACCTCGACCGTGAAGTCGACGTGGCCCGGCGTGTCGATCAGGTTGATCTGGTGGTCCTTCCAGAAGCAGGTCGTCGCGGCCGACGTGATCGTGATGCCGCGCTCCTGCTCCTGCTCCATCCAGTCCATCACGGCCGCGCCGTCGTGAACCTCGCCGATCTTGTAGCTGATCCCGGTGTAGAACAGGATCCGCTCGGTCGTCGTGGTCTTGCCCGCGTCGATGTGGGCCATGATGCCGATGTTCCGGACCTTGGCCAGATCAGTGAGCACGTCCTGTGCCACGGGTGTTTCCCCTGTCTTGAGCTAGCTGGTAGCAGGCTCACTAGGGCCGGGAGCGGCCCGGCCGGGTGTCCCCGGCCGGGCGTCGCGTCACCAGCGGTAGTGGGCGAAGGCCTTGTTCGACTCGGCCATCTTGTGGGTGTCCTCGCGGCGCTTGACGCTCGCGCCCAGGCCGTTGCTCGCGTCGAGCAGCTCGTTCATCAGGCGCTCGATCATGGTCTTCTCACGGCGCTGCCGGGAGAAGAGGATCAGCCAGCGCAGGGCGAGCGTGGTCGAGCGACCCGGCTTGACCTCGATCGGCACCTGGTAGGTCGCACCACCGACGCGGCGGCTCTTGACCTCCAGGGCGGGCTTGACGTTGTCGAGCGCGCGCTTGAGCGTGACGACCGGGTCGGTGCCGGTCTTCTCGCGGGCGCCCTCGAGGGCGCCGTACACGATCCGCTCGGCCACGGAGCGCTTGCCGTCGACCAGCACCTTGTTGATGAGCTGGGTCACCAGCGGAGAGCTGTAGACCGGGTCGGAGATCAGCGGCCGCTTCGGGGCCGGTCCCTTGCGGGGCATCAGCTCTTCTCCTTCTTCGCGCCGTAGCGGCTGCGAGCCTGCTTGCGGTTCTTGACGCCCTGGGTGTCGAGCGAACCGCGAATGATCTTGTAGCGGACGCCGGGGAGGTCCTTCACACGACCGCCGCGCACGAGCACCATCGAGTGCTCCTGCAGGTTGTGGCCCTCACCGGGGATGTACGCGGTGACCTCGATGCCGCTGGTCAGGCGAACACGGGCGACCTTGCGCAGAGCCGAGTTCGGCTTCTTGGGCGTGGTCGTGTAGACGCGGGTGCACACACCGCGCCGCTGCGGGCTGCCCTTGAGGGCCGCCGTCTTCTGCTTGGCGACCTTGTCCTGCCGGCCCTTGCGGACCAGCTGCTGGATCGTTGGCATACGCCTGGCTGCTTCTTCCGTTCACGTGCCCGCCGCTGGGGCGGCGAGCGCTGTTACCTGGTCCCTCTCTGCACCCGAGGTCGGGCGTGTCGCGCCCCACCGGCATGGCCGAGCGGGGGTTGAACCGCCTCACCACAGGTCCGCAGGCCACGTCCCAGGACGCCCCTGCGTGTGGAGGACACCGCGACCCGCCTTCCAGAACAACTGGCGCGTAGGCACGCGGAGCGGCCCGACATGGGTCGGGCACGAGTACCAAAGATACTCCGCACGGTTAGCACCGGTCAAAACGGCCCCGCCCCGGGGGCGGATCCCGCAGTCGTTCACCCGTGCGGACGATTCAACCACCGGTTCGGGAGATCCGCATCCGGGTTTCCCGGCGCAGTTCAGCGCCGCGTGGCCACCAGTGGCACGGGGTTCACCGAACCGCGCGACGGGACCCGCGCACGGTCGGCGGTCACCCTCGCGCAGACGGGGGCGGTCACCGCGCGATCGCCCGCCCGGACGGGGGGGCGCGGGGAGCGGGACGGCGCGACCGGCCCCACCCTCCGGACCGCGTTCGGACGGCCACTTCGGACAGTCCAGGACGGACCGCCCGCGCGCCCCGGAGCAATGCGCCGATTCCCGGTACAGGGGTCCGCGGGAGCATTAGATTCCGATGCGCTCCCCCTCACCCACCGTCACCGGAAGGCCCCGACGCCGCCATGCCCGACTGGGACGACAACGACGCGCTGGCCGCCCGGAACGCCCAGCTGCGCGACACCCTCGACAGCGTCATGCGCGAGGTGAGGCAGCGCACCGAGGCGTTGAAGGACGTGCAGGCCGCCGTCGCCGCCCTGTCCGGTCGCGCGTCGTCGCCGGACGGCGCCGTGACCGCGGTGGTCGACGCGACGGGCGTGCTGGACCGGCTGGAGCTGTCGCCCCGCGCGTTCGAGCGGTCCACCCCGGAGCAGCTGGCCAGGACCATCACCCAGGTGGTGCGGCAGGCCGCAGGCTCGGTCCGCGAGCAGGTGAGCGGCGCGGTGGCCCCGCTGGCCGAGGACGGCGGGCGCCTGGTCGACCTGCCCGACGTGCTGCCGGGCGCGCCGTCGCTGCGGGACGTGCTGAGGGTCGAGCAGCGCGACGTCCCCCCGCCGCCCCCGCCGCCCGGTGACGACTTCGACGGCCCGGTGCTGCGCGGCGCGTCGGCCCCGCAGCCCGAGCCGCCCGCCGCGCAGCCCCCGTACGGCCAGC
>NZ_JBQGCX010000913.1:0-7697 GCF_052038725.1 Actinosynnema sp. | reverse complement strand
GCGCGGCGGCGGCGGGGGCGTCGCGGCGGCGTGCGTGGGGGGGGGGCAGGGATGGGCGATCGCGGGGGGGGTCTGACCGGGTGGTGACCGGCGGCGGCCGGGGCCCAGGGGGACCCCGGCCGCGCGCGCTGGTTCTCCCGGCGCCAGGTCTGCCGCGTCAGATCCGCTGCGTCAGATCCGCTGCGTCAGATCCTCTGCGCCACGTTCGGGTAATCCACGACCAGCCCCTCGGCGTCCACGGTGACGTCCTGCTCGCCGTCCTCCGCGCGGAGCGCCACGACCGAGCCGCCGTCGCCGACCGACGCGGTGCGGTAGCCGCGCCGCACGACGGTGACGTCCAGGTCGGGCAGGCTGACCCGCACCACGGGCAGCTCGGCCTCGCCGGGCTCCCGGTGCAGGCCCAGCCGCCGGATCGGGATGGCCGCGAACAGCACCGCGAACTCCACGTCCACGTCGACCGCGCCGTCGAAGTCGGCCCGCTCGCCGCCGTGGCCCCGGTCGACCATCCAGACGCCGTCGGAGGAGCGGCTGAGCGAGACGTGCCGCTCCTCGGCGACGGTGGCGGTGCGCAGCAGCAGCCGCGTCACGGAGCCATCCTCGCCGACCGACAGCTCGAAGGAGCCGTTGAACTGCTCGGCGGGCCCCGAGGCGACGATCCGGCCGGACGCCCTGAGCTTGTGCTCGGACACCAGCACGCGGACCTGCTCCAGCCTGGGCACCGCGCACCCCTGCCAGGTGACCATGCGAGCGGCGGCGCGGGACTCGCCCTGCTGGGCGGTGGCGCGCTCGGCCGTCCTGGCGGTGCTCACCGCGCACCCGGCAGGGCGTCCTTGGCCTTCTCGGCCACCGAGTGGACCTGCTCCTGGTGCCCGAGCCGGTCCGAGATGAAGTCCGCCGCCTGGTCGATGCCCTTCTCGACCGTCTCGTGGTGCTGCTCCAGCAGCTCCGTCGCCTTGTTCTTGATCTCGTCGAAGTTCACTCTGGTGCTCCTTCGCACTCGCTGAGCGAGGTTACCGGACCGGTCCAGGGCCCGGAAACGCCAAACGGCTCCCTCCGGCTGGACCGGGGGAGCCGTTCGGGCTACCGCGAGGGCTCGTTCACGCCCTCACAGCTTCGTTCACGCGGTCTTGCGGCGGCGCATCACGATCATCGCGGCGGCGCCCGCGCCCAGCAGGCCGAGGCCGATCAGCAGCGGCACGAAGATCGAGGCGCCGGTGGAGGCGAGCTCGTCCTTCTCCGCGACGGGGACCGGGCTGGCCGAGGTCTCCGGGGTGGAGGACTCCGGCGTGCTCGGGTTGCTGCTGCTCGGGGCCGGGGCGCTCGGGGAGGTGCTCACCGAGGTGGTGGTCGGCGGCGTGGTGACCTGCTCGGCCTTCCAGCTGGCGGTGGCCTCGGCCTTGACCGTCACCTGGCTCGGCAGCGCGACGACGAGCGACTGGGTCTTCTTGTTCTTGTCGCTGCTGACGAAGAGGCGACCGCTGTTCAGCTTCGCGTCGGCCTGCAGGGAGAAGGAGACCTGGCCGTCCTTGGCGCCCTCGGGGACCTTGACGAAGACCTTCTCGAACTTGGTGTCGGCGGAGGCCGACGCGTCGCCCTTGGCGGCGGTCTTCAGGGTCGCGCCCGCGGCGTCGACCAGGGTCACGCCCTGGGGCAGGTCGGCCTTGAGGACGACGGCGCCCGCGGTGGTGCTGACCTCGAACGGGCCGATCAGGTCGCCCGGCTTGCCCGACTGCGTCTTCGGGGTGATCGCCAGCGAGGGAGCGGGCTGCTCCTTGATGCCGACGTTCTTCTCGCCGATCAGGTAGGCGTAGACCGCCTTGACGTCCTCGTTGGTCTGGCGGTCCCGGTCCTTGGTGGTGTCCAGGTCGGCGCCGTCGCTGAAGTGCCAGATCGCGGCCTGGGTGGCGGCGATGGCCTCGCGCGTGCTGACCGACTTGCCGGTCGCCTCGCTCAGGACGGAGGCGTCCTTGACCGGGTAGCTGTTCTGGAGAATCCAGTTGATCTTGTCGGCGTTCTCCTTGAACTTGGTGCCCGAATTGGGGTGCTCGCCCCACGGGACCTCGGTCAGCGGAGTGCCGTTCTCCAGCGGGGTCGGCAGCTCGACGCAGTACGCCTTGACGCCGGTGGTCTTGCCGTCTTCCTTGACCTTCAGCGCGATGAGGTTGGCGCCGAGCCAGTTGTCCTTGTCCTTGTGACCGGACATCTTGACCTCGATGCCCTCTTCGTGGAACTTCGCGAAGTCGGGATCGTGCCTCGGGATCGGGAGGATCTCGATGGCCGTCGCGGAAGCGGGCAGGGCGGCGGTGGTCAGCGCGATCGAAGCACCGAGGGCGATTGCCCCAGCACGCTTCAACAACCGGGATGCCATGTTTCTCCTAGAGGCTTCGCAGGTAGCCCGATGGGTGGTGCAAGGCGTCGGTTCTCTGCCGCCTCGACGGACCGCCTGACCAGGGGTCGACACCGAAACGACAGGAATCGGCCGAACCCTATCCGATCGAGTTTCACCCAATCGAGTTTTGGGAACACCCTGCGTACAAAACTCTGACCTGCGGAAACCCAGAAGAGTGGTCCACTGTGGACGGTCGGGTGATCATCCACAGTGGCCGAAACCAAGATCCACTGACTGTTAAAAGACAGGTCCAAAGTCACAAGCAACCTTGAAACGCGGTGCGTTTCACCAGGTCAGCACGTGTTGATCATTTGTTGGACCTGAGGTTTTCCAGTGATTCGAGTCCACAACGTTATGGAACGGTGATCAAGCGACCAGGCTCGGAACCAGCGCGGGCCGGATGTCGCTCGGACGCAGGGACGTGCCGGGAAGGCACAGTTCACGGGCGGTGGGGCGCTCTCCGGAAAGCATCCAGCGCACCAGCGAGGCGAGCTGGTAGGAGATCAGCGGCGGCACCGCGTCGCCCAGGTGCCGGTACGCGTTCCCCAGCACGGAGACGTCGAACCGGAACTTCCGGGGGAATCCCTGGAGAAGGGCCATCTCACGCACGGTGCACAAGCGGTGCTGTTCCGGGTGCGCGTAGCGACCATTTCCGACGTGGGCGCATTCCCGTTTGATGGTCCGCGCGGGCTCGTCCCACCACATCCGCCCGTAGACGTCCGGGTGCGAACCCCACCGGCCCGCCTCGATGATCTTCACCTGGGCGGGGTTCAGCAGCAGCTCGGTGTCCGGCGCGCCGACGAGGTCCGCCCACGAGCCGCCGTCGACCGGGATCGCCCGCATCCGGTCCAGCGAGCGGTCCGCCCGGAACGACGGGGAGACGTGCATGGCGTCGTCCGGGTGCGCGTAGCCCGCCGGGATGGGCGGCAGCTTGCCGATAGCGCGCCGCACCGTCACGGCGGCGGGCCGCACCTCCCGGCCGCGCCACACGTCCTCCAGCGTCCGCAGGGGGATGCCCGCGTCCACCGCCACCACCACGGCCCGCTCGCGCAGCTGCGGCAGGCCGAACCGGGACAGCATGTGCGAGGAGGCGTTCACCTCGTAGCCGAGCGCGATCAGCTGCTCGGCCAGCCCGTCCAGGTGGTGCCGCTGCTTGCCGCGCACCAGCTCGCGCGCGTTCTCCATCAGCAGCACCTTGGGGCGCAGCTCGGCCACGAACCGGGCCACCCGGCCGACCAGCGAGTTGCGCGGGTCGTCGCGCAGGTGGTTGGCCGCGGTGATCCGGGTGAAGCCGGAGCACGGCGGGCAGGCCACCAGCACGTCCAGCTCGCCGCGCCGCAGCCCCCACACCTCGCGCAGCACCGCCGGGTCGATCCGGCCGAGGTCGACCTGCAGCGGGTCGATGCCGATGTTGTCGCGGTAGACGTTGTTGCACCGCAGCGAGCCCAGCGGGGACGAGGGCTTGCCGATCTGCGCGTCCGCCGCGCCGACGACGCTGAAGTCGCGGTGGGTTCGGAACCCGAGGCTCATCCCACCCGCGCCGGAGAACAGGTCGACAACCTTGTAGGTGGGTCCGCGCACGGCGGTGATCGTACGGCGGTCACGGGGCGACACCGCGCCGTGGTCACCCCGTTCGGACCAGTCATCCCGTAGCTTCCCCGGCATGGAACTGCCCGCGGCCTGGTGGCGGCCGGACCCCCTGCGCGGGGTGGAGGACGTGCCGTGGCGCGCGCTCTCCGGCGGCCGAGGCGTCGACGACCTGCTGAAGGCCGCCGCCGAGGGCGAGCCCGGCGCGTGCGACGGGCTCGCCGCGCGACTGCTGGACCAGGACACGGTGTCCGAGGCGACGGTGCGCGCGGTGCCGTTCCTGGTGGAGCTGGGGGCCGGTTACAAGGTCCCCGCGGACACCCGCGATCGGGTGATATTCCTGCTGGCCGCGATCGCGCTCGCGGGCGCGGGCTTCACCGAGGGCGGGACGCGGCGCACCCGCAGGCGGTGGAACCGGCTGGGGCGGGAGCTGCCCCGGCGGCAGCCGGACCTGATCACGCAGGCGCGGCAGGCGGTCGCCGAGGGCGCGCCGAAGGTGTTCGACTCGCTGGGCCTGGCCGAGGTGGCCTGCTCGATGGCGCTGGCGATCGCCGTGCCCGAGGCGGCGCCGCAGCACGTGGTGGACGTGGCGCACGGCATCGCGTTCGCGGGCTCGTTCCCCGAGCCGCTGCAGGAGTCGGCGGTGGTGGCGCTGCACCTGGTGCACGGCTGGGAGTGCGACGAGTCCTGGGTCTACGCGATAGCGCAGGGCGACCCGGAGCTGCTGCGCGCCTACGAGGAGGGCGCCTTCCCGCCCTACCAGCCGTCGGTGGTCACGTTGCAGCTGCTCGGCTTCCGGTACGCCTTCCTGGCCGCGTACGGCCAGGAAGGCGTGCTCGGGATGGACCTGCTCGGGGGCGAGCCGGTCACGCCGTGACGAACACCTGCTCCACGACCGGGGCGGGTTGCTCGTCGTCGGCGATCGGGACGGCGGGCTCCAGCGGGCCGAAGCCGGTGCCCCACTCCTGGTCGGCGAGCGCGAACGCGGCGACGGTCAGCGCGGCCACCGGGCGGCCGAGCTGGAGCTGGTCGGCGGTGAAGTCGAGCTCCAGCTTGCCGCCCAGCGGGGACGGCTTGAGGCGCAGCGCGCCGTGCGGGGTCTCGTCGGGGTGCGCGAAGCGGCAGGCCCACTCGGAGAACACGATGGGCCGCTCCACGGTCTCGGTCGGCTGCACCGCGCGCACGTTCGCGCCGACCGACCCGTGCCGGTAGGCGTCGGCGGCCGAGACGAGCAGCTCCTCGAACTCCATCGAGGACACCCCGAGGTCGTGCCCGGCCACCAGCGCCACCTGGACGAGCGAGAGCGGCAGCTGCGGCAGGGCGTCCTCGAAGCACACCATGGCCCCGCCGTACCGGGTGTTGATCTCGGTGGGCAGGAAGCCGTCGGCGGTGGCGATGCCGTCCAGGGTGAACGTGCCCCGGTAGTCCACGGTCTCGCGCAGCCGCTCGCCGACCCGGCGGGCCAGGTTGCGCATCTGCTCGCGGATGCGGGCGGGCGGGTCGTAGTAGGACGCGCAGCCCGCGTAGAGGAACCGGGCGGACCCGGCGCGGCGCGGGACGACCATCTCGATCGGGCGCAGCACGGCGGTGCCGTCCGGGAAGACGATGCCGTGCACGCTGACCGGGATGCCCTCCAGGAACGGCATCACGCGGACGAAGTCGCACTTGGGCGCGAGCACCTCGAAGGCGTCGCGGGCCTCCTCGCGGTCGCGGACGCGGCGCACGAAGTTCGCGCCTCCGTTGATCGCCGGGCCGTCGCCGGACCACACCGCGCCCGCGCCCCGGTCGAGCCGGAGCGTGGCCTCCCACAGGGCGTCGAAGTCGAGCCCGAGCACCTCGGCGGGGGCGCGCGGCGCGGACAGCTCGTCCCACAGCGCGTCGACGGTGGTCTTGTTCTCCAGCTCCACCCACTCGGGGCGGCGCGCGCTGAGGACCGGGCGGCCCGCGAACGAGGGCACCTGGGAGTAGGGGGTGCTGATCACCAGGGCTTCGCCCTCGGGGTCGAACTCGTCGAGCACCGCGCGGACGCGCTTGCCCGGCGAGGTGAGCAGCTTGGTGAGCCGGTTCTGCTCGGTCGCGACGAAGCCGCCGATGCCGAGCGGCACCCAGCGGGCGCGTTCGGAGTCGTGCAGGGGGGCGTGGTCGTCCGTCGACAGCACGAGCGTGTGGCGCGCGCCGAGCTGGTGCAGCTCGTTCACGCGATTGCTCAGCCGCGTGCCCCCGGCGAGGACAACCCGCCGGTCGCCGAACAAGGTGCCGAGGCGCTCCTGGAGCGCGAGGAGGACATGATCCATCGCCGAGGACTCGCTTTATGAGAAGCAGATGAGAGCACCGGCGAGCGCCGGGTGCCACGCACTGTAGAGGCACCCGCGCGGATCGGCGAAGCACGGTGGGGCAACGAGCGGATGAAACTTGCCGATAGGTGTGGATCTAGCCTCGCGAGATCATCGAGCGGCCTCGCGAAGCACCAGGTCAACGCGGTCCAGGAAGGCGCGCCTCCCCCTCGGTCGGGTGACGCCGATCGCCAGCGCCAGCAGCGTGTCGTCGTCCGCGCGGGAGGGGTGCGGGGAGGGGGTGGAGTCGGCCACGGCGGCGGCGGTCCGCAGGAAGTGCTGCCGCTCTGCCTCGCGTTCGGCGTGCTCGGCGAGAGCGACCTCGATCGTTCTGGGCATGACGGGATGCGGGTAACTCACTCGGGTGGTATCGGCGGAACAGAACCACACCTTTAGGGCCAATTTCCCACCATTTGCCGTCAACCGAACAGGTGGTGGCGTGATCGTATGTCGCCCATGCGGGTATTGGTCACGGGCGCACGGGGTTACGTCGGCCGCGCGGTGGCGGCGGAGCTGTCCGGCGCGGGGTGCGAGGTGGTCCCGCTGGGGTGCGACGTGCGCTCCCCAGGGGCGCGGGACGCGGCGCGGTCGGTCGACGCGGTGGTGCACCTGGCCGCGCTGGCGCGGGTGCGCGAGTCGTTCGGGCGGGCGCTGGACTACTTCGACGTGAACGTGGCGGGCACCGCGAACCTGCTGCGCGCCGGGCCCGCCCGGTTCGTGCTCGCCTCCACGGCCGGGGTGTACGGCGCGCCGGGCGTCCCGGTGCTGTCCGAGGACGTGCCGCGCGCGCCCGCGAGCCCTTACGCGGCCTCGAAGGCCGCCGCCGAGGTCCTGGTGCGCTGGGCCGCGCCGGGCGGGGTGGTGCTGCGGCTGTTCAACGTCGCGGGCGGCGGCGACCGGGACGACACGCGGATCGTCACCAGGGCGTGCGCGGCGGCGTCCGGGCGGCTCGGGCCGCTGGCGGTCCACGGCGACGGCGGCGCGGTGCGGGACTTCGTGCACGTGCGGGACGCGGCGCGGGCGTTCCTGGTCGCGCTCGGGCTGGACGGCGGGGTGTTCAACGTGGGCGCGACGGCGGCGAGCGTGGCCGACGTGGTGGCCGCCGTGGAGGAGGTCACCGGACGGCCGCTGGCCGTCGAGCACCACCCGGCGCACCCCGGCGAGGTGCGGGAGCTGCGGTCGGACTCGGCGCGGCTGCGCGCGGCCGGGTGGGTCCCGGAGCGGTCCGGGCTGGTCGAGCTGGTGCGCGACCAGTGGCTCAGCGAGACCGCCGCCGGGTCGCGCTGACCGCGAGGCCGCTGAGCGCGGTCCGAGCCGGTGGAACCGGTGCGCCACCAGGAGCTGCTCAGCGAACCCGCCGCCGCGACGCGCTGACCGCGAGGCCGCCG
>NZ_JBQGCX010000912.1:0-2012 GCF_052038725.1 Actinosynnema sp. | reverse complement strand
TTCACAGCAGCCACCCGTTCGGCCGCGCTGCTATCCCCCGCTCCCGCCCCTGCGGTGAGGTGGCCGCTGACCCGCACCGGGACGCAGGGGGGCACCACATCGACCCGCGCACAGCGACCACCCGAAGCACGCCAACCGCGGACGACCCGACCAACGAGGTCCGGCCCGGTGACGCCCGGCTCAACGGCGCCCAGCCCGGCGACGCCCAGCCCGGCGGCGCGCACCTCGACGGAGCTCACCTCGACGGCGCCCAGGTAGGCCGCACCCAGCTCGACGACGGCTTCGAAGCCCTCACCCGCCGCCTCCTGGGCGCCCCCACGGTCCTGGGCACCCTCGAACAGGTCGTGGACGCCGCCGTCCGCCTGGTGAGCGGCGCCGACCTGGCCAGCATCACCCTGCGCGACCGCGACGGCCGCCTCTCCACCCCCGTGCGCACCCACCCCGTCGCCGTGTCCCTGGACGAGGTCCAGTACCGCGCCCGGTCCGGCCCCTGCCTGGACGCCGCCGTCCCCGACGGCCCCGGTTTCGCCGCCAGCGACGACCTGGGCGCCGAGGAGCGCTGGCCCGCGTTCTCCAGGGCCGCCCACCACGAGGGGTACGACGCGATCATCTCCACCGAGCTGCTCCCCACCCCCGGCGAGGGCCTGACCGGCGCGCTCAACATCTACTCCCACGACGCCTGCGGCCTGAGCGCCGCGGACCGGCACACCGCCCTGCTGCTCGCCACGCACGCCTCGCTCGCCCTCGCGCACGCCCGCGTCGCCGAGCTGGCCGACCTCCAGCGGGCCGACCTGGCGCGCGCCGTCGACAGCCGCGACGGCATCGGCCAGGCCAAGGGCATCCTGATGACCCGGCGCGGGATCGGCGCCGACGAGGCCTTCGTGCTGCTGCGCCGCACCTCCCAGGAGCTGAACGTCAAGCTCATCGACCTCGCCCGCACCCTCACCACCAGGCACGACGAGATCGATCGGGGCTGATCGCGCCCAGGTGGTTGCGCTCAGGGCTGAGGTGAGTACCGTCGGAGGGGTAGCGGTTCAACTAGCAGCCGCGGTCCACCCACCCGCACGACGAGCACGCGGGGCAGGGCAGACCGGCGCGCTCGAACCGCCGGCCGTCCTCGTCCCGAAGAGGAGGCCCATCGTGCTCACCACCCGACATAGCACCGCTCCCGTGACGATCACCGCCAGCTCCAGCTCCGAGGTCACCGTCGTGACCGCGATCGGCGAGCTGGACGGCGCGGTCACCGACCGGCTGCGCCACCGCCTCGCCGAGGCCGTGGCCGACACCCCGCCCGCCCTGATCATCGACTTCGGCGGGGTGAGCTTCTGCTCGGCCGCCGTGCTCGGCGTGCTGGTGGAGATCACCGCCGCCGCCGAGACCGCCGACGTGCGGTGGGCGGTGGTCAGCGACCAGCGCGCCGTCCGCAGGCCCACGACGCTCAGCGGCCTGGACCCCGTCCTGCTGCCGATGACCAGCGTCCCGGAGGCGTGCGCGTCGCTGCGCACCCCCGTCAGCGCCTGACCTGATCAGCGCGCGACCAGCACCACCCCACACAGCAGCGCCCCGATCGCACCGCCGACGAGCGAGATCCGCCCGGTGGACGCGACCGGGGCGTCCGGCGCTCCGGGCCCGGAGATCCCTCCCACAACGAATACCGGGCCCGCGCGGATAGGCCACCCGAGCGGGGGTAACCGGCCGCCATGAGGATCGTGGTCACAGGCGCTTCCGGGAACGTCGGCACCGCCCTGCTCCGCCGCCTGGCCGCCGAGCCCGACATCGCCGTGCACGGGGTGGCGCGGCGCAGGCCCGCGTTCGGCCCGGCCGAGGGGGTGGCCTGGTCCCAGGTCGACCTCGCCGAGGAGGGCGCGGAGGCCGAGCTGGCCGAGATCGCCTCCGGCGCGGACGCCGTGGTGCACCTGGCCTGGAAGATCCAGCCCGGCCACGACGAGCAGGCCCTGTTCCGCACGAACGTCGCGGGCAGCGGCCGGGTGTTCGCCGCCGCGCGCGAGGCG
>NZ_JBQGCX010000911.1:0-2225 GCF_052038725.1 Actinosynnema sp. | reverse complement strand
CCTCGCGGTCGAACGTGGTCAGCACGACCACCCGCACCGGGTGCTCCGCGGGCGCGGGACCCAGGATGCGGCGGGTCGCCTCGATGCCGTCGAGCACCGGCATCTGCACGTCCATCAGCACCACGTCCGGCGCCAGCTCGGCGACCAGCTCGACCGCCCGCTCCCCGTCCCCGGCCTCGCCGACGACCTCGATGTCCGGCTCCGCGCCCAGGATCACCCGGAACCCGGCGCGCACCAGCGCCTGGTCGTCCACCAGCACGACCCGCAACCCGCCGCTCACTCCACGACCTTCCCGGCGGGCAGCAGCGCGCGCACGCGGAAGCCGCCGCCGCGCTTGGGCCCGACCTCCAGCTTCCCGCCGTGCACCGCGACCCGCTCCGCCATCCCGCGCAACCCGAACCCACCGCCGTCGACGGGCGGTTTTCCGCCGACCCCGTCGTCGCCGACCTCGACCTCGACCACGTTCTCCAGGTACCGCAGGCGCACGTCCACCCGGCGCGCCGAGGAGTGCTTCACGGTGTTGGTGAGCGCCTCCTGCACGACCCGGTACGCCGACAGCGCCACCGCCTCCGGCACCGGCCGGGGCGTGCCGTACACCCCGAACTGGGTCTCCAGCCCGGACTCCTCGGCGTGCTTGACCAGCTCGGACAGCTGCTCCAGCCCCGGTGACGCAGGCCGGTCGCCGGTCTCCGGCTCGCCGTCGGCGCGCAGCACGCCCAGCAGGCCGCGCAGCTCGGTGATGGCGGTGCGCGCGGTCTCCTCGACGGTCCGCAGCGCGGTGCCCGCCAGCTCCGGGTCGGTCCCGAGGACCCGCCGGGCCGCGCCCGCCTGCACGCCCATGACGGACACGTGGTGGGCGACGACGTCGTGCAGGTCGCGGGCGATGCGCAGCCGCTCGGCGACCAGCGCGCCCTTGGTGGCCTGCTCCTGGGATCGGCGCAGGTGCTCGGCCTGCTCGGCGAGCTGGGCCTCGCGGCGGGCGGCGACCCAGGAGACGTTGCCGAAGAAGTAGGCGCCGGAGAAGTACACGACGTTGTAGACGAGGTTGTACAGGACCGCCGCGAGCAGCGGGTTGAGCGGGCCGCCCGCGCCGGTGAACTCGGGGGGCGGCTGGAAGACCATCTTGACCAGGGCGAAGCCGAGCCAGCCGAACATCACGACGATCACCGCGATGCGCGACCACTTGGCCAGGGCACGGTTGCGCTCCCAGGCGCCGACGGCGTGCATGGCCAGGAACAGCAGGACGCTCGGGATGGCGTTGTCGCTGTTGACGGCGCGCATCTGCACGACGATGAACAGGACGCCGACCGCGGCGAGCGCGGCCACCGGGTAGCGGCGGCGCAGCGCCATCGGCAGGCACAGGGCGACGGTGAGCAGCACCTGCTCCGGCACCGACGGCGGGGTGCCCGCGTAGACGCCCATGCCGACGCTGTTGAACAGCACGAGGAAGAACAGGGAGAGCCCGATCATGAGCAGCGCCGCCCAGACGTCGCGCCGCTGCTCGGCGCGGGTGGGCGGCGGGCGGCGCCAGGCGTCCCAGTCGGTCTCGGCGGGCGTTGCGGTCGGCACGGGCAAACGCTAACCCGAAGTGGTGATCTTCCGGACCGGAATCGGGCAGTTCCGTTCGTTTCCGTTACGAACGACCGCTGTGCTCGCACGTTCGGGTGACCGGTGGCCCGGTCCGCGCCCGCCGTGTCGCGCTGCTGTGTCGCGCTGCTGTGTCGTACCGCCGTGTCGTACCGCCGTGTCGCACCGGCGTGGTCCCGAAGCGGTCGCCGCGCCCGGTTCATCCCCGACGGCCCCCTCGGCGTATCCGGGTGGCGTACCGACCGAGGAGGAGATGTGAGCTCACTGAGGACCACCGCCGGCCGAGCGCTGGCCACCGCCGCCGTGGCGGCCGTCGTGCTCGGCACGACCGGCACGGGGGTCGCGAGCGCCGAGGCGCTCCCCGAGTGCGGGGCGGAGCGGCTGAGGGCGCGGGTCGAGGAGGTGCGGTGGGGGCCCGAGCCGGGCGTGCGGCTGTTCGCGTTCGGCGTCGGCCGCACGCCGGGCCCGGCTTGCGCGATCGTGGGCGGGGAGCTGCGCGACGTGCGGTTCCACGCCGCGGACGGGAGCGTCCTGGACGTGCCCCTGACCAGCAGCGCCCAGCCCCCGCACGAGGTGATCGAGCAGGACCCGGCGCAGGCGTTCCTGTCCGCGTTCGACACCGGGACCGGGCCCTACCC
>NZ_JBQGCX010000910.1:0-3106 GCF_052038725.1 Actinosynnema sp. | reverse complement strand
CCGCTGCCGGGCGGGGGAGTGGTGAACGTCGAGCTGGACCACGGCTTGGGCTCCGAGGAGTGGCACACCTGGCACGGCGAGGGGTTCCGGTCGGTGACCCTGCAGGGGGTGGACGCGTTCGGCGAACTGGACCCGGTGACGGTGTCGGAGCTGCTGGACGAGCTGATCGTGATGACGGCGGAGCGGGGGGAGGGGGAGTAGGGGCGGAGGGGGTGGGTGAGGGCGGCGGCTGTTCGGGAGGGACGACGCCTGGGCGGGGTGAGGCGGAGCGGGGTGAGTGGGGCAGGGGGTGGGCGCTGCGCGGGTGTGTCCGGTAGCGCTGGCGTGCCGGGCGGGGGCAGGTGCAGGGCGGCGAGTCCGGTGCAGGCGCGTTTGCGGGACTGGGCGCGACCGCCCCCCCGCACCACCGCCCCCGTTGAGGCGTCCGCACCACTGCCCGGTTCAGGGTGCTCGCACCGCCGCTCCCCGCAGCGTGCCCGCACCACTGCCGCCTCCCGTTCAGGCTGCCCACACCGCCGCTGCCCGGTCAGGCCGCCCGCCAGCACACCGCCCCGGTCAGGCCGCCCGTGATCGCCGCCATCCGATTCGAGCGCCCGGATCAGCCGCCCGCACCGCCGCCCCCGCCCAACTCGCCCGCACCACTGCCGCCTCCCGTTCAGGCTGCCCACGGCCGCCGCCCCCCGCTCAACCCGCCCGCACCGCCGCCCCCATCCGCCGGACCGCTTCGGTGAGCAGCTCCGGTGACGTGGCCAGGTTCAGCCGGGCGTGGCCCGCTCCGCCCGTGCCGAAGCCCGGTCCCGGCGTGAGCGCCACCCGGCCGCGTTCCAGGAACGCCGCCGCCGGGTCGTCGCCCAGGCCGAGCGCCCGGCAGTCCAGCCACGCCCGGTAGGTGCCCTCGCCCGGCGCGTACCGCACCCGCGGCAGCTCCTCGGCCAGCAGGTCCGCCAGCAGCCGCCGGTTCGCGGCCAGGCCCGCCAGCAGCGCGTCCAGCCACGCCCCGCCCTCCCGCAGCGCGGCGGCGTGCGCGATCACCCCGAGGTGGCTGGGCCCCTCCTCGACCCACTCGGGGAACCGCCCCAGCTCCTCCTCCGCGCCCTCCCCGGCCACCACCACCGCCGCCTTCAGCCCGGCCAGGTTCCACGCCTTCGACGCCGACAGCACCGCGAACCCCCGCTCTGCCCCCGGCACGCTCAGGTAAGGCGTGAACCGCGCCCCCGGCAGCACCAGCGGCGCGTGGATCTCGTCCGACACCACCCGCACCCCGAACCGCCCGGCCAGCGCCGCCACCTCGGCCAGCTCGTCGGCCCGGTGCACCGCCCCGGTCGGGTTGTGCGGGTTGCACAGCAGGAACACCGGCCGCGACCCGTGCGCGCCCGCCACCCGGAACGCCTCCTCCAGCGCCGCGAACCCGATCCGCCCGTCCGCCCCCAGCGGCGCCTCCACCACCCGCCTGCCGGTGTGCGCGACGAACTGGAAGAAAGGCGGGTAGACGGGACTGTTGACCACCACGGCGTCCGAGGCCGACGAGACCACGTCGAGCACCTCCAGCACCCCGCGCATCACGTCGGCCACCGGCGACACCCGCCCGGCCACCACCCCGGCCCACCCCCACCGCTCGCGGGCGAACCCGTCCAGCGCCTCGGCGTACGCCCCGCCCGCCGGGTACCCGGTGTCGCCGAGCGCGACGGCGTCGGTGACCGCCCGCACGACCGGCTCCGCGAGGTCGACGTCCATCTCCGCCACGAACACCGGCAGCACGTCGTCGGGGAAGGTGCGCCACTTCTCGCTGGTGCGCGCCCGGAGCCGCTCGGGGGACAGCCCGGTCAACGGGTTCGGCACGTCCGCGTCATCGCTGTTCACGCCACCAAAGGTACGACCGGGACCACCCCCCGGGGTCCACCGCGCGTCCCCCTCGGGAGGGACGCGGGTTCGCGGTGCGGGGGGACGTTCCGGGGCTCCGCGATTCCTAACGTCATCGGCGCCGGATCAACCAGCCCACCCACGGAGAACCCAGTGCGCTCTCGCCTCCTCGCCGCCACCGTCACCGCACTTGCGGCGACCGCGCTGACCACCGCCTGCGACGACGCCCCCGAGGCCGCCCAGCCCCCACCGAGCCCCCAGGTCCAGCCGCTCGCCCTGACCCCCTGCACCGACCTGCCGGACCTGCCCACCGCCGAGTGCGGGACCATCACCGTCCCGCTCGACCGCGCCAACCCCGGCGCGGGCACCACCACCGTCGCGTTCGCCCGAGTGCCGCGCACCGACCGGTCCCAGCCGCCGCTCGGCACGATCGTCCCCAACCCCGGCGGCCCCGGCACTTCCACCATCGACTTCGCGGGCCCCCTCTACGCCCAGGGCCTGGCCCCCGTGCTCGACCGCCGCGACCTGCTCCTGGTCGACCCGCGCGGCACCGGCCGCTCCACGCCCCTGACCTGCGACGCGCTCGCCGACCCCGCCCTCGCGCTGGCAGGCCTGGACGAGCGCCGCGCCGCCATCGGCGAGTGCGGCGAGCAGCTCGGCGACCGCTCCGCGCAGCACAGCACCACCGCCGTCGCCGACGACATCGACGACATCCGCGCCGGACTGGGCATCGACGAGCTGGACCTGTTCGGCGACTCCTACGGCACGTTCCTGATGGCCACCTACGCCCAGCGCCACCCCGAGCGCACCGCGTCCGCCGTCCTGTCCGGCGCCTACTCGGTCACCGAGCGCACCGAGGGCGCGATGGGCGCCGCCGCCCTGCGCCGCGCGATCACCCTGGTCTGCGAGCGCACCCGGCGGTGCGACGGCCCCACCGCCCTCGCCGACCTCGCCGCGCTGGCGACCACCCTGCGCGCCACCCCGTCCACGGTGGACGTCGAGGTCAACGGCGTGAAGCAGCAGGTCCCCCTGGACGAGTGGCAGCTCGCGGGCGCGGTCGGCAAGGCGGTCTCCAGCACCCCCGACACCGAGCTCCAGGTGGGCGTGGCCGCCTCCGCGTCCGCCGCGCGCACCGGTGACCTGGCCCCGATCCGGGCCCTCGTCAGCCGCTACCTCACCCCCGAGGTCGCCACCGCCGCCGCGGGCGTGCGGGCCTACGCGGTCGCCGCCGACTGGGCGGTCAGCT
>NZ_JBQGCX010000909.1:0-1522 GCF_052038725.1 Actinosynnema sp. | reverse complement strand
GCGACTCCGGGACCACCGCCTCCTGGACGGTCGGGTAGAGGTCGAGGAGCTGGTCGAGGGTCGTCGCCCGCATGGCGCGCACCATCGCCCTGGCCGGGGCGACCACGCGCAGCGGCGTGCCCTGCCTCGCGCCGAGGCGGTGGTGCTCCACCAGCAGCGACATGCCCACCGAGGCGAAGAACCGCACCTCGGTCAGGTCCACCACCACCGGCCCGCCCTTGTCGGCGGCCTCGGTGAACGCTGTGCGCAGCTGACGCTCGAAACCGGGGGCGCTGACCGCGTCCACGTCCCCGCTGGCGTGCACGATCACGGGTTGCTCATCCTGGGCGGACATCCGACCTCCTCGTCGAACGCTGCTCATCCGAACATCCGAGGCTCCCGGGTCGAGCCCGCGTTGACCAGCGAGGACGAGCTCCGAGCCCTGCTCCATTCAGGGGTAATATGCGCCACAGTTCGGCGCGGGCCGCGCCGGGGCACTCTCCGCGCCGCCGAACCCCGGGGCCGCGCCCGGCCCCCGACGGTGGACGGGGCCGCGCTCCCGGTGGGCGCGCCCGGATGCGAGGACCATCCAGCCCCGTCCCGTCCGGCCCCGCCCCGTCCGGCTACGCCTCGGGGATCTCCGAGCCCCACTCCTCCAGCGTGAACCCCGCCGGGTCCGGACCGCCGCGCACGCCCCGGTCGAGCCCGTCCACCGCGGCCAGCTCGGCCTCGGACAGCGCGAACCCGAAGACGTCGAAGTTCTCCGCGATCCGGTGCGGCCTCACCGACTTCGGGATGACCGACCGCCCGCGCTGCAGGTGCCAGCGCAGCATCACCTGCGCGGGCGTGCGCCCGTGCTCGGCGGCGATCGCGGTGAGCGCCGGGTCCTCCATCACGTTCACCCGGTCCTGCCCGCCCCAGCCGGGGTAGAACGTGATCCCGCCGATCGGCGACCACGCCTGCGTCACGATCCCGCGCTCCGCGTCGGCGGCCTGCACGTCGGGCTGGGCGAAGTACGGGTGCAGCTCCACCTGGTTCACCGCAGGGACCACCCCGGTCTCGGCGGCGAGCCGCTCCAGGTGCTCGGGCGCGAAGTTGCTGACCCCGATCGCGCGCACCGACCCGTCCGCGAGCAGCCCCTCCAGGTCCCGGTACGCCTCGACGGTCAGGTCGAACCGGTGCGGGAACGGCTGGTGCAGGATCAGCAGGTCGATCACGTCGAGCCCGAGCTTGCCCGCGCTCTTGCCGAACGCGTGCCGCGTCGCGCCCCGCCCGTAGTCGTTGATCCACACCTTGGTCTCGACGAAGTACTCCGACCGCGCCAGCCCGGACTCCCGCAGCGCCCGCCCGACCTCGCGCTCGTTGCCGTAGACCGCCGCCGTGTCCACGTGCCGGTAACCGACCTCCAGCGCCGCCGCGACCGCTCCGGTGGTCTCCTCGGGCGTGGACTGGAAGACCCCGAGTCCGAGGGCGGGCATCTCGACGCCGTTGTTGAGCTTGATGGTCTCCATGCCGACCACGCTAGGAACGCCCCACCCGCCCC
>NZ_JBQGCX010000908.1:0-12658 GCF_052038725.1 Actinosynnema sp. | reverse complement strand
GGCGGGGCCGCCACCGCTGTGGGGGAGGACGGCCCGGGACCCGGCGGCGGCCGGATCGGTCGGCCGGGCCGCCCGGAAGTTAGGGAGCGCGTCGGGGGGCGTGCGCGCTCACTCCCATCATCGCGCTCAGTAGGCCCTCCGCTACACCTCTACTTCAGTCTTCACTCGTTCGGACGAACGAAGTTCGGCGACCAGCTCGAAGGACCTGAGGCGGTCCGCCTGGTCCGCGACCATCGTCGTCACCATCAGCTCGTCCGCCCGAGTGCTCTCCAGCAGCCGTTCGAGTTCTTCCCGCACGGTCTCCTGCGAGCCGATGACCTGCGAGGACATCCGCTCCTCGAAGACGAACCGCTCCAGCTCGTCGTACGGGTAGTCGGCGGCCTCCTGCGGCGTGGCCAGCGGGCCGGGCTTGCCCGAGCGCAGCCGCGCGAACGACAGGGCGCCGGGGCCGGCGATCCAGCGCGCGTGCTCGTCGGTCTCGGCGGCGATCACCGAGGCGCACACCATCGCGTGCGGCTCGGACAGCACCTCGGACGGGCGGAACCGCCGCCGGTACAGCTCCAGCGCGGGCAGCGTGTTCTGCGAGCTGAAGTGGTGGGCGAACGCGAACGGCAGCCCGAGCACGCCCGCGACCTGCGCGCTGTAGCCGCTGGAGCCCAGCAGCCACAGCGGCGGGCGGTAGCCCTTCGCCGGGACCGCGTCCAGCTCCTCGGTGCCGTCGAAGTAGCCCATCAGCTCGTTGAGCTGCTGCGGGAAGTCGTCCACCGACAGCGGGCCCTCGGTGCGGCGCAGCGCCCGCGCGGTGCGCTGGTCGGTGCCGGGGGCGCGGCCGATGCCCAGGTCGATGCGGTCCGGGTGCAGCGCGGACAGGGTGCCGAACTGCTCGGCGACCACCAGCGGCGCGTGGTTGGGCAGCATCACGCCGCCCGAGCCGACCCGGATGCGCTCGGTGGCCGAGGCCACGTGGCCGATCAGGATCGTCGGGGACGAGCTGGCGATGCCGGGCATGTTGTGGTGCTCGGCCAGCCAGAAGCGGGTGTAGCCGAGCCGCTCGACGTGCCGGGCCAGCTCCGTTGTCTCGCGCAGCGCCGTCCTGGCGTCGGTGCGCGTGGTGACCGGCGCGAGTTCGAGGACGGACAGCGGCACCTCGCTGAGACGGCTCATGCCCTGTCCCAACGCGCGGGAACGCCCGTGGCTTCCACGGACGGGTGTGATCGAGCGCTCACGATGGGCCGGGGCGGTGGCGGCGTTGACCGGGGTGTGGAGAGCAGCGGTGCGGGCAGCGCGGCGGGGGTCCTGGACGTCGTCGTGATCGGCGCTGGTCAGGCGGGGTTGGCGAGCGCGCACGCGCTGCGCCGCTCCGGGCTGGACCACGTGGTGCTGGACGCCGAGGACGGCCCAGGCGGCGCGTGGCGGCACCGCTGGCCCACGCTGCGCATGGCCACCGTGCACGGCGTCCACGACCTGCAGGGGACCCCGTTCGACCCGCCGCCGCCGGACGTCCCGGCTCGCGAGGCGCTGCCCGCGTACTTCGCCGACTTCGAGCGCCGCAACGGCGTCGAGGTGCTGCGCCCGGTCCGGGTGTCGGCGGTGCGCGACCGGGGCGGGCTGCTGGTCGTGGCGACCGACCGGGGGGAGTGGACCACCAGGGCGCTGATCAACGCCACCGGCACGTGGACGCACCCGTTCTGGCCGCGCTACCCCGGTCAGGAGCTGTTCCGGGGCCGCCAGCTGCACAGCGCCCGGTACGCCGGGCCCGAGGAGTTCGCCGGGCGGCACGTGGTCGTGGTCGGCGGGGGGACGTCGGCGGTGCAGCAGCTGCTGGAGATCGCCGAGCACGCCACCACCACGTGGGTCACCCGGCGCGAGCCGGTGTTCCGCGCCGAGCCGTTCACGCCCGAGGCGGGGCGGGCGGCGGTGGCGCTGGTGGAGGAGCGGGTGCGCGAGGGGCTGCCGCCGCGCAGCGTCGTCAGCGTCACCGGGCTGGTGCTGAACGACGCGGTGCGGGCCGCGGTGGACAGCGGGGTGCTGCGGCGCGAACCCGCGTTCGAGCGGATCACCGAGGACGGCGTGGTGTGGCCGGACGGGCGGTTCCAGCGGGCCGACGCGATCCTGTGGGCGACCGGCTACCGCGCGGCGCTGGACCACCTGGCCCCGCTGCGGCTGCGCGGGCCCGGCGGGGGAGTGCGGCTGGACGGCACCGAGGTCGTGGCTGACCCGCGCGTGCACCTGGTCGGGTACGGGCCGTCGGCCAGCACGGTCGGGGCCACGCGCGCGGGGCGGGCGGCGGTGAGGCGGATCAAGGACCTGCTGGCGGAGCCGGTGCCCGCCTGAGGGGCTGAGGCGGGCGTGGCGCGCGGCGGGGGCGCGGGCGGGGTGATCACGTGGGGGCGCGGCGCGGGTCCGCCTGCGGGGCGCACGGGGGCCGGGAACGCGAACGCCCGGCCGGGGTGGTCCCCGGCCGGGCGTTCGCCTGGTCGTCGTGCCCGCTGCGCGGGGCGCTAGCGGTCCATCGGGCGGAACTGCTGCGTGCGGTCCGCGTCCACCGCCCGGAACTGCTCCGTCGCGTCCTGGTGACCGGGACCGGGGTGACCCGGACCGTGGTGACCGGGACCGGCGTGGCCGGGACCGTGGTGTCCGGGGCCCGACTGCGGGTGCCCGTGGTGCGGCTGACCCGGCCGCGCCGGGACCCGCCCCGCCTGCACCGGAGCGGTCCGGTCCGAGGCGCCCGGCCCCGCCGGGTCGGTCGGCCCGATGCGCGCGGTGCGCTCCGAGTCGCCCTCGTCCCCGCGGCCCTCGTCCCTGCCGCCCTCGTCCCCGCCGGTCCCGGCGCTCCCGCCCGACGCGGCGTCCGCGCGCCGCTTGCGCAGCTTCCACACCACGAAGGCGACCAGGCCCACCAGGACCAGGACCACGACCACCTTCGACAGCACGCCCGCGTAGGTCTCCACCAGGTGCCACTGCTCACCCAGGAAGAAGCCCGCCAGGATCAGCACCGAGTTCCAGATCGCGCTGCCCGCCGTGGTGAGCAGCGTGAACTTGACCAGCGGCATCCGCTCCACCCCGGCCGGGATGGAGATCATGCTCCGGAAGATCGGGATCATGCGCCCGAAGAACACCGTCGCCGAGCCGTGCTTGACGAACCACTGCTCGGTCTTGTCCACGTCCGCGACGTCGACCAGCGGCATCTTCTCCACGATCCGGCGCACCCGCTCGCGCCCGAGAGCCGCGCCCACCCAGTAGAGCGCCAGCGCGCCCACCACGGATCCGATGGTCGTCCACAGGATCGCGGCGAACAGGCTCATCCCGCCCCGGCTGGCCGTGAAGCCCGCCAGCGGCAGGAACACCTCGCTCGGCAGCGGGGGGAACAGGTTCTCCAGCGCGATCGCCAAACCCGCACCGGGCGCACCCAGGGTCTCCATCAGACCGGTGGTCCAGTCGACGATCGAGTCGATCACTGACAACTCCCCGCACCTCCAATCAGGTGAAGGGTATCCGGCGCGAAACGTGCATAACGCCCTAGGTGGGGCGAATCGACGCTGCGTAGCGGTCCGGGCACAATCCCTCCCCGTGAAGCGGACGCCGGTGCTCGTGGTCGCAGGGTTCCTCGGCGCGGGCAAGACCACACTGCTCAACCACCTGTTGACCGGCGCGCGGGGCACGCGGGTCGGGGTCGTGGTGAACGACTTCGGCAGCGTCGGCATCGACGCGATGGCCGTCGCGGGGCAGGTCGACTCGACGGTCTCCCTCGACGGGGGGTGCCTGTGCTGCGCGGTCGACGTGAGCGGGCTGGACGAGATGCTGGGCAAGCTCGTCGGGCGGGTCGACGTGATCGTCGTGGAGGCCAGCGGGCTGGCCGAGCCGCAGAGCGTGGTGCGGATGGTGCTGGCCAGCGAGCAGCCGGGGATCGCCTACGGCGGCCTGGTGCTCGTGGTCGACGCGGCCGAGTTCCCGGACGAGCCGGACCTGCGGGTGGCGGACCTGGTGGTGCTGAACAAGGTCGACCGGGTGGCCGATCCCGAGGCGCTGGTCGCGGCGCTGCGCGAGCGCAAGCCGGGGGTCGCGGTGGTCGCGGCCGAGCGCGGGCGGGTCGACCCGGCGCTGCTGTTCGACCCCAGGCCGAGGGAGCGGTACGGGCAGCTGACCCTGGACGACCTGGTCGCGGAGCTGGGCGAGGACGACCACGCGGGGCACGCGCACCACGCGTGGTCGAGCGTGGAGTTCACCACGCGCCAACCCCTGGACCCGCTCCGCCTGATGGCGTTCCTGTCCGACCGCCCTGCGGGCCTGTACCGCGCGAAGGGCCACGCGCGGTTCGCCGCGCCGGGCCACGACCAGCGGTTCGAGCTGCAGGTCGTCGGCGACTACCTGCGGTTCGACCGCACCCCGTGGCCGGGCGAACCCCGCACCGAGCTGGTCCTGATCGGCGTCGACCTGGACGCGGACGCGATCACCACCCGCCTGCGCGCCTGCGAGGAACCCGACCCGTCGTCGGTGAACCCGCAGTCGATGCTGGAGGTGCTGCGGTACCTGGTCTGAGCCGCGGTGGCGTCGAACCGCCACCGGGTGGGCCTGCTTCCGCCCCCTGCGTGGGAGTGCTCGTGGATCACGAGGCAGAGAAGTGGTTCAGGGGGTGGGGGTCGTGGTGGCGGACGCAGGCGCACCGGTGGGCAGAGCGCGGGTGAGAGCGCAAAAGACCCAGCGGTCGCTTGTTGAGGCGACGGGCACCTGGCAGCCGACGCTCCACCGGATCACCTCCGGGGACCGCGTGGCCGAGCTGCCCGAGCCGGTGGCGACCGCGCGGGCGACGGGGCACACCGTCGCCCGGCTCACCGGGATCGGCGGGGCGGCCGACCGGGTCCAGCGCGCGGCTCGGGCGAGCGGGAACGGGGCGGCCTGTCGACCCCGTGCAAGGTCGTCCAGTGGTTCCTGCTCTCGCCCGCGATCGCCTCCACCGCCCTGCGCCAGGCCGGGTGGATCGACGAGGAGACCGGGCGCGAGCGGCGGCAGGGAGTTGACACCCCGCGGCTCGCCACCACGTTCGGCTGGTCGGACCAGCACTCCGCCCCGGTGGTCAAGTCCACCAGCCCTCGCGCACCACAACGGTTGCCTGCTCGCGCGATCAGCCACGTCGTGGCGGGCGAACTCCGCCGACCTGCCCGAGGTGGACGTCGACCTGGCCGAGCCGGACGCGGAGGTGCTGCGCAAGGCCCGCGCGGACCGCGGGTTCGAGGCGGCTGGGGCACCGTGGGCGAAGCCCACCCGGAACCGGACCCGGGTGCTCTCCGACGACCCGACCCCCGAACTCCCGGCCGCCATCAGTGCAATCGCTGGAATGCCCGCAGAGCAACCACTCGCGAAGCCGGGGACCTCGGCGGGCTCATGGTCGTCGCGCTCACCGCCCTCGAACGCGCCGCACCGGGCCCACCTGCGCGAACGGGACCCCGCGCCGCAGCGCGGGGTCCCGCTTCCCGTTGTGGGGTCGGAGAGATTCGAACTCTCACTGGACGGCACCTAAAGCCGTTGCCTCTGCCGTTGGGCTACGACCCCCGCCGCGTCACCCTATCGACCGCCCCGCCCCCGGCCCCGACCAGCCCGCCCACCCGCCGGAGCCCGTCCCGGCCCCCGCCGGGCCCCCGCCCGGCCCCCGACTCCCCCCACCGGCACGGCCGGGTCGCTCCACGCCGCCGTCCCAGGTCAACTACGGTTAACCGCCTGAAGCCCGCGAGGAGGAGATGTGGCACGCGACCCCGACGCCATCCAGCGCGAGATCGAGCAAGCACGCGACGCGCTGGCGGCGACCCTGGACGAGCTCGGCACCAGGGCCAACCCCCAGCGCTTCGTGGAGGCGGGCAAGGCCAGCGTGCAGGCGAAGCTCGACGACCCCCGCGTCCGGTACGCGCTCATCGCGGTGGGCGCGGTGGTGGGCTTCGCCCTGCTGCGCAAGCTCTTCCGCTGATCGGCGCGCCCGGCCGGGCCGACCGCGCCCGCCGTCGCCCCGTCCCGCCGGTGCTACTGCCCCTTGGCCACGAGGGGCAGTAGCACCTGCTCCACCACGCGCTCCACGAACGCCTCGTCCAGCGGTTCGCCGGTGAGCATCAGCCGGTACGTCAGCGCGGCGCCCGCCAGCTCGACGGCCATCGCCCTCGGCGCCCCCTCGCGCAGCTCGCCGCGCCCGTGCGCCCGGTCCAGCACCTGCCGCAGCACCTCGCGCTGCGCGATCAGGAACGTCTCCCGGAACGCCACCGCCAGTTCCGGCTCGTGCGGCAGCTCGCCCACCAGCGCCTGCGCCGCCTTGCCGATCGGCCCGGACAGGAACGCCGCGAACGAGCGCAGCGACTCCCTCAGGTCCCCCTCCAGCGACCCGGTGTCCGGCTGCACCAGGTTCTGGCTCGCCAGCTGCGCGCAGGTGTCGATGACCAGGTCGAGCTTCGACTCCCAGCGCCGGTAGATCGTGGCCTTCCCGGCGCGCGCCCGCGCCGCCACCGCGTCCATCGTCAGCGCCCGGTAGCCGACCTCCGCCATGACCTCCAGCGCCGCCCGCCGCAGCGCCTCGTCGCGGCTGGCGTCCCTGGGTCTGCCCCGCTGCGGAGTCCGCGTCGCCCCGCTGTACACCGGTGTAGCCATCCCTGCTCCCGTCGCCTTTGGCCGGACATCCTAGGCGTGCCCAGCGGAGCGGAATCCCCAGATCACCCAGGTCGTGAGGGGTGCTCGGATCACGATTCGCGCCGTCACCCGGCTTATCGCTCCAGGGGCCCGGTGTTGAACTCCGACCGAAGCGATTCCGGTTCGGCCGATCACCGGAAGCACCCCCTCCTGGTCCGTTCGGGGTTACCGCGCTGCCCGGTTCGGGGGCATCC
This sequence comes from Actinosynnema sp., assembly GCF_052038725.1. NCBI lineage: Bacteria > Bacillati > Actinomycetota > Actinomycetes > Pseudonocardiales > Pseudonocardiaceae > Actinosynnema > Actinosynnema sp. The sequence goes on along the minus strand of NZ_JBQGCX010000908.1, from coordinate 5,798 downwards.
TCGGGTGGTGCGCGCCCTCACCCTGTTCTTGATCTTGCTGCTCGCCGCCTGCACGACCGCGGGACCGAGCGCACCCACCGGCCCCACCGGCACCACGAGCACCACCACGAGCGCCACCGCCGACCCGTCCGGCCGGGTCGTGGACCTCGTCCTGCCCTCCGCCGCGCTCGGCCGCGACGCCCAGGTCCGCCTGCTGCTCCCCGGCGGCTGGGCCGCCCAGCCCGACCGCCGCTGGCCGGTCCTCTACCTGCTGAGCGGCTGCTGCGGCTCCCACCTCGGCTGGACCTCGCCCGGCCAGGCCGACCGGCTCACCCGCGACCTCGACGTCATCGTCGCCATGCCCGAGGGCGGGCTGGCGGGCTTCTACACCGACTGGGCCGACGGCCCGGCCTGGGAGGCGTTCCACCTGGTCGAGCTGCGCGAGGCCCTGGAGCGCGACTACCGCGCGAGCGGGGACCGGGTCGTCGCCGGCTACTCCATGGGCGGCTTCGGCGCGCTCTCCTACACCGCCCGCCACCCCGGCTTCTTCCGCGCCGCCGCCTCGTTCAGCGGCGTCGTCCACACCACCGGCACCGACGACTCCCGCGCCCTGGTCCGCCGCATCGTCACCCAGGCCGACCTCGACCCGGCCGCGCTCTGGCCCACCGACGCCGACTGGGCCGCCCACAACCCGCACGACCTCGCCGACGCCCTGCGCGGCGTCCCGGTCTACCTGTCCTGCGGCGACGGCGCCCCCGGCCCGCTCGACCCGCCCGGCAACGAGGTCGTCGACGCCCTGGAGGCCGAGCTGTGGGCCGAGAACCTCGCCACGGCGGCCCGGCTCACCGGGGCGGGCGCGCGGGTCACCGCCGACCTGTACGGGCCGGGCACCCACACCTGGCCGTACTGGGACCGCGCCCTGGAGAACGCCCTCCCGGTCCTCACCGCCGCCCTGCCGGGCTGACCGCCGTCCGGTGCCCGCCCCCGGCTCGGGCGACAATGGCCACTGGCACGACCGGGTGGACATCCACGAGGAGGCGCGACAAGTGCGGGCGACCACGATCCACGGTGCACGGGACATCCGAGTCGAGGAGGTCCCCGACCCGGTGATCCAGCTCCCCACCGACGCCGTCGTGCGGGTCGAGCTGGCGTGCGTGTGCGGCAGCGACCTGTGGGGCTACCGGGGCGTGTCCAAGCGCGCCCAGGGCCAGCGCATCGGCCACGAGTTCGTCGGCGAGGTGGTCGAGGTCGGCTCCGACGTGTCGACGCTCAGCGTCGGCGACCGGGTCATCGCCCCGTTCTGCTGGAGCGACGGCACCTGCGCGCACTGCGTCGCGGGCCTCCAGACCTCCTGCCCCGAGGGCGGCTCGTGGGGCTCGAAGGGCTCCGACGGCGGTCAGGGCGAGGCGGTCCGCGTCCCGCACGCCGACGGCACCCTCGTGCCCGTGCCGCGCGACGCCGACCAGTCCCTCCTGCCCGCCCTGCTGTCCCTGTCCGACGTCATGGGCACCGGCCACCACGCGGCGCTCGCCGCGGGCGTCGGCCGGGGCTCCACGGTCGTCGTGGTCGGCGACGGCGCGGTCGGCCTGTGCGGCGTGCTGGCCGCGAGCAGGCTCGGCGCGGAGCGGATCATCTCGCTGGGCAGGCACGAGGACCGGGCCACCGTGGCCCGGCTGTTCGGCGCCACCGACCAGGTGCCCGAGCGCGGCGAGGCGGCCGTGGAGCGGGTCAGGGAGCTGACCGGCGGGCTCGGCGCGCCCGCCGTGCTGGAGTGCGTCGGCAACGAGCAGTCCTGGCGGACCGCGCTCGGCGCGGTGCGCGACGGCGGCCGGATCGGCTACGTCGGCGTCCCGCACGAGGCCCCCGCCCCGCCGATCGGCGAGCTGTTCCGCCGCAACGTCGCCCTCGCGGGCGGGGTCGCCCCGGTCCGCGCCCACCTGCCCGAGCTGCTGGCGGACGTGCTCGCGGGCCGCCTCGACCCGTCCCCGGTGTTCGACCGCACGGTCGCGCTGGCCGACGTCGCCGAGGGCTACCGCGCCATGGACGAGCGCACCGCGCTCAAGGTCCTCGTCCGGCCCTGAGCGGGGGCGCGTCAGGCGAAAGAGCAAACCGACCGAGCCGCAACGCGGAGCCGAGGTGCAGCAGCCCGTGGTTTCGCACTGCTGCGCAGCGCGGGGGGCGGCGCCGAAGCACCGCCCCCCGGCACAGCAGTCCCCGACCGGGGCACACCCCGGCCGCCTTCGCCCGCTCCTGGCGCAGCCGCGTCACGGCCTCCAGGTCGAGCGGCTGCGGCTTGGTCCCGGTCGCCCACTCGATCAGCAGGTCGGCGATCTGCGGGTTGCGCGGCAGCACCGGCCCGTGCAGGTAGGTGCACAGGATGCGCCCCTGCACCAGGCCCTCCACCGACCCGTCGTTGCCCGTGCCGACCCGCACCTTGGCCAGCGGCCGGGCGGACGGCCCGATCACGGTGCGGCCCTGGTGGTTCTCGAACCCGGTCAGCAGGCCCTCGAACAGCCCGTCCACCGGCTCCGCGATGACCTCGCCGATCGCCCGGCTGCCCCCGGCGTGCGAGCTGGAGTCGACCAGCCCGAGACCGGGGTGGGTCACGTTGTCGGCGCGGGTGAACTTCTCGCCGAAGATCTGGATGCCCGCGCACACGCCCAGGATCACCGCGCCGCGCGAGGCGGCCCGCTGCATCCCAGGGTGCTCGCGCAGGTGCCGCACCGCCAGGGTCTGCGCGGTGTCCTCACCGCCGCCGACCACGTAGATGTCGCACGAGTCGGGCACCGGCTCGCCGAACCGCACCGGCACGATCTCGGCCGGGATGCCCCGCCACGCCATGCGCTTCTCGAGCACGACCGCGTTGCCGAAGTCGCCGTAGGTGCCCAGCAGGTCGGGCAGCACCAGGGCGATCTGGACCTTACTCGCCATCAGCGGACCTCGCGTTCAGGTCGCGGAACGCCGTGTAGTTGGCGATGACCTCGACGTCGCCCACCGGCATCGCGTCGATCGCCTCCAGCGGGTCCGGGATGATCGTGTGCTCGACCTCGGCGTACGTCAGCCGCACCGCCAGGTCCGTCGCGCGCTCGCCCGAGGCGATCACCCGCCTGCCCCGCAGCTGCTCGAACGGCACGTCCCACAGCCACGACAGGTCGCGGCCGTCGGCCTCGTGCGCGTTGATCGCCAGCACCGCCGGGTGGGCCGACTCGCTGACCACGGTCAGCGTCTCGCTCCAGCCCGCCGGGTTCTTCGACAGCAGCAGCCTGGCGCGCCTGCCGGAGCGCTGGATCGTCCGGTAGCGACCGGCCACGTTGGACACCGTGCGCAGCCGCTGCACGGCGTCCGGCACCGCGACGCCCATCTCGGCGGCGGCGGCGGCGGCCATGACCGCGTTGGCCATGTTGAACTTGCCCGGCAGCCGCAGCGACAGCTCGACCCGCTCGCCCCTGGGCGTGATCAGGAAGCCGTCCCCGGTCACCCAGTCCGGCTTGGGCCGGGCCAGGTCGCAGCCGGTGCAGTGCCAGTGCTCGCCCTGCCAGCGGATCGGGTCGCCGCAGCGCGGGCACGAGGCCGCGTCGTTGTGCCAGCCGGTGCCGGTGGACACCCAGATCACCCGCGCGCAGTCCCGCGCGGCCGAGGTGACCATGATGTCGTCGCAGCTCGCCACGACGACGCCGGTGACCGTGTTCAGGGCCTCCCGCAGGTTCCGCTCGATCGTGCGGACCTCGCCGACCCGGTCGAGCTGGTCCCGGCTGAGGTTCAGCAGCACCGCGACGGACGGGTTGGACGCCCGGACGACCTCGGGGAAGTACCCCTCGTCGACCTCCAGCACCGCGTACGGCGCCTCCTGCTGCTTGCTCAGCGCGGTCACGTGCCCGTCCGGCATGTTGGCGCCGCCGTGGTTGGTCGCGACCTCGCCCAGGGCCGACACGGCCCTGCTGAGCATCATCGTGCTCGTGGTCTTGCCGTTGGTGCCCGTGACGAGCGCGACCCTGCGCCCGGACGTGAGGTGGGCCAGTGCCTGCGGGTCGAGCTTGAGGGCGATGCGGCCACCGATCATGCCGCCCGCGCCCAACCCCATCTTCTGCGACAGCTTCGAGCTCATGTTGCCCAGCCGCACGGCCGCCGCGGTGCGCAGCGGGAGGCGACCTGGGTCTGCACCTGGAGTGTTCGGCAAGCGACTTCCTGCGTTAGTAGGACAATGCGCCAGCGAGATGCTACCCGTGGCGGTTGTCCATCTCGCGCAGGGTCCTGATCAGGTCCACCGTGCTGAGCTGGCACAACTGGGCCATGTAGTCGAGCGCGGGCAGGTCGAGGTGCACCTCGGGCGGCTGCTCGGGCCCGATCTGGGCGAGCCTGCCCTGGGCCCACCGCCGCAGCGGCGCCAGGTGCGGCCTGCCGTCGGCCACGACGGCGGCCAGGTTCACCGGCAGGTGGCCGGACGGCGAGTCGCCGAACACCCGCTCGTGCACTTTCGCCAGCACCCGGTGCGCGGGCACTCCCAGCGCGACGCAGATCTCCACCAGGCGCACCACCGAGCACTGGCGGGTGCCCAGCTCGTAGGTCGCCAGGGTCTGCAGCGAGATGTCGCTCTGGAGCCGCTGGTTCAGCTCCTTGCGCGTCCACCCGCGCTGCTTGCGGAGACTGCGGAGTTCGTCCCCCAGGACGCGCTGGTACTCCGCTGTGTCTATCTCCACCGTCAGGTCCTCCATGTCCGCATGTTCACGGAGATGGAAAGCGCGCGGGCGGCACCACTTACGCGAGTTGCATCAGATATCGCCCAATCAGGCTAAGCAAGTGATACCCAAAGTAGTCATTCAGCTTTCCAGGGCCCTGGTGACCCCGGACTCCTGGGGACCCAGGAACCGGGGGTCGCGCTTCGTCACGGCCCCGTCCCAGAACGCCTTGACGCTCGCGACCGACTCGCGGAAGTAGCCGTAGAGCGTCGTGCTGCTGCGGGCGCCCCACGTGTCGTGGCCGACGCCGTACGCCTCGATGCCCGCCGCCCGGCACAGCGCCACCGCGCGCGGCAGGTGGAACCGCTGGGTCACCACGGTCGCCGAGGTGACGCCGAAGATCCGGTTGGCCCTGGCGCACGAGTCCCAGGTGTCCAGACCGGCGTAGTCGGACACGATCGCCGAGTCCGGGACGCCCTGGCGCAGCAGGTAGTTCCGCATCGCGGTGGGCTCGTCGTAGTCGGGGCGGCTGTTGTCCCCGCTGACCAGCAGCACCTTCACCTTGCCCCGGTGGTACAGGTCGGCGGCCACGTCCAGCCTGCCCGCCAGGAACGGCGTGGGGCGGCCGTCGCGGATGCCCGCGCCGAGCACCAGCGCCACCGGCGTCTCGGGCACCTCGGCGGCGGTGAGCCGGTACGGGGCGCTGGTGGCCTGCACCCAGGCCCACGGCGCCGCGGCGAGCAGGCCCAGCAGGCCCACCACGCCCAGGGTGAGCTTCCAGCGGCGCAGCGCGGCGAGCGGCGCGCGGCGGGCCGCCCCGAACCCGGCGCCGAGCAGCCTGCGCAGGCGCGCCCCCGTCGCCCTGGAACCCCGTGCGGTCATGCGACTACCCCCGTGCCCGTGCGTGCTTCGTGATGGCCGTGCCGTCCCGCCGCGCTCGCGCCGGTCCTCCCAGGACGCGCGAGGCGGCCCGCAGGTTCAACGCTCCGCGCCCCGAACCTGGTTCCCGAGGCGGCGGGCGCGGAAACCGGGGTCGCCCCAGGGGAGCCCCGAGGGGGACCGGCGCGGGCGGCCCCCGTCGGGCCCGCCCGCGGTTAGCCCGGCAACGACCGCGGTTCGCCCGGCACAGACCGCGGGCCGGCC
>NZ_JBQGCX010000907.1:0-2518 GCF_052038725.1 Actinosynnema sp. | reverse complement strand
AGAGCAGCACCGGCGGCGGGTCCCAGCCGGGGGCGGCCACCGCGACGGCCAGCACGGACGCGCCGATCACCGGGTTGCGCACCGGCAGCAGCGCCAGGGTGCGCAGGACCCGCCCGCCCGCGCCCGCCTCCAGCGCGCCGAGCACGACCGGCATCATCACCAGCGGCTGGAACAGCAGCACGGCGGCGATGAACGACGAGTCGCCCAGCACGCCGATGGCGATGGGGATGCCGAGGTTGCCCGCGTTGACGTACCCGGACGCCATGCCGCCGAGCACGCGCTGGTCGTGCGGGGTGCGGAACAGCTTCCAGTGCAGCAGGTAGCCAGCGGCGCACACCACGGCGGTGGAGGCGACGAAGGCGAGCACCCCGGCGTTGGCGAGCCGGGAGGGGTCGGTGTCGATCAGGGTGGTGAACAGCACCGCGGGCATGGCCAGGTGGAACGCGAACCGGCCGAGGGCCTGCTCGGCGCCGCGCCCCAGCACGCCGCCGCGCGCCGAGGCGAAGCCGATGCCGGTCAGCACCCAGATGGGCAGGAACCCGCCGAGCACTCCGCCCACGGTCAGCGCACGACCGCGGCGGACCGGGCTGTCACAGGTGCCGGTAGACGTCTTCGAGGCTCAGGCCGCGCCCCAGCATGAGCACCTGGACGCGGTAGAGGAGCTGGGAGACCTCTTCGGCGAGGCGGTCGTCGGACTCGTGCTCGGCGGCGATCCACACCTCGCCCGCCTCCTCCAGCACCTTCTTGCCCTGGGCGTGCACGCCGTCGGCCAGCGCCTGCGTGGTCGCGGACCCCTCGGGGCGGGTTCGGGCGCGTTCGCTCAGCTCGGCGAACAGCTCGTCGAAGGTCTTCACGGTGCCTGATCCTCGCATCCCGCGGCCGGGACCGAGCAGCGGGCTCCGGCGGGCGGCCTCAGATCCGGTACTCCGGACCGGTGAACGGCCAGACCTCCGCGACCCAGCGGGGCACGAAGGAGTGGAGCGCGCGCTCGACCTCGGGGCCGACGAGCCGGGCGACCACCCACCCGGAGATCCGGGCGGCGGCGGGGGCCTCGGCGGGGTCGAGGTAGACGCACCCGAGGAGTTCGGTCTCGTCCGCGTCGAACAGCGCGTAGTTGAACGACTCGTGCGCCTCGATCTCCCGCTCGTGCCGCGCGAGGTCCTCGCGGTCCTGCTCCACGGTCATCGTCGCCGGGGGCCACCCCCAGGCCTCGCCGTAGAGGGACCAGAGGCGGTCGCGGGAGCCCATCACGGCCGGGTAGTCGAGTTCGGTGTCGGACTCGCGGATGGGCCGCAGGTGGTGCCCGGCGCCGATCTCGGCGCGGAGCGGGTGGGCGAAGTCGTCGGGGAGCCAGGCCATGGCGGTGATCGTGCCCGGTGGGGGCGGGTGGGCGCGAGCGGGTTTCCCGCCCGCGCCCCAGCCGCTACCCCGCCGTCCCGAGCCGGTCGAACCCCAGCGCCCGGTTCAGCACCGCCATCACCCGCGCCCTCACCCGCATCGGCAGCAGCGACGCCACCGCGATCATCGCCGCGTTGGCCTTCATGCCGGGGATCGACACCGCCCGGCCCGAGCGGACGTGGTCGAGGACGTCGCGGGCGACCCGTTCCGGGGTGTCGTACGCGCGCGGGTCGATGGTGACGTCCTTGCCGTCGAAGAAGGCGGTTCGGATGGCTCCGGGGTTGACCGCCACGACTCGCACGCCGGTTCCCCGCAGCTCCGCGCGCAGCGCCTCGGTGAACGAGCGCACGTACGCCTTCGTCGCGCCGTAGCTCGCCTGGTACGGCACCGGCAGGTAGCCGGCCGTGGAGCCGACGTTCACGATCGTGCCCCGCCCCGCCCGGCGCATCGACCGCGCCACGTGGTGGGTCAGCTCGGTCAGCGCCTCCACGTTCAGCGCGATCGAGTCGACGTGCTCGGCCAGCGGGGTGTCCAGGAACGGGCCGACCGAGCCCGCTCCCGCGTTGTTGAGCAGCAGGTCGATCGGCTGCTCGCCCAGTTCGGCCAGGGCTGCGCGCCTGGACGCGCGGTCGGTCAGGTCGGCCGCGATCACCCGCGCGGTCACGCCGGTGCGGGCGCGCAGCTCGTCGGCCAGTTCGTCCAGCGCGGCGCGCGAGCGGGCCAGCAGCACGAGGTTCGCGCCGCGCGCGGCCAGCTCCTCGGCCAGCGCCCGGCCGAGGCCCTTCGTCGCGCCGGTCACCAGCGCGGTCGTCCCCCGGTAGGTCAAGCCTTCCCCCACTTCCGGTAGCGGCGCAGCGCGGGGCGGCGGCGCAGTCGTTCGGTCAGCAGCGCCCTGAGCGGGCCGGTGGAGCGCTCGCGGTCCGCGGCCAGGTCCGCCATCCTGGCGTGGACCAGGGCCTGCACGGCGGCGGAAGAGAGCTTCTTGTCGGGCCAGTTCACCCGGACGGGCGCGGTCTCGGCCTCGTCGCCGCGCGTCCACGCGCGCGGCAGGTCGGGGTCCACGGCCAGCGCGGTGCCCACGCCGACCACGGACGCGCCGCTCTCCAGGACCCGCCGGGCC
>NZ_JBQGCX010000906.1:0-5583 GCF_052038725.1 Actinosynnema sp. | reverse complement strand
CCTGCGCTCGGGCGTCGCCAGGCCAAACGGAGATGAGGGACGCGGGATGGGCTGGCTGCGGGCGCGCTGCGCTCGCCCCGCAGCCCGCGAGGCGGTGAAGGGGGCAGTGCAGCCCGCGAGGCGGTCAACCCGCGAAGCGGTTGAGGGGGGTGGGTCAGGGTTTTCGCAGTGGGGGTAGGGATTCCATTGCTTCTGACCTTGTCAGGCCCGTTGCCTGGAGGAGGTCCACGGCTACCGAGCGGGCCTGGGCCAGGACTACCTGGGTTGAGAAGCCTTCTCCTGCGGCCAGGTCTGCGGTCATCACGCCTGCGGCTGTGCGGATTGCCGCCCTGGACTTCACGGGGTCCTCGTTCGAGGCCAGTTCGGCTCTCAGGACGTCTACCGCGTCCGCGAAGCGCTCCAGGGCCGTGGGGAGGACTTCCGGGACGTGTTCGTCGTCGCGCAGGGCGGCCAGGGCTCGTCTGGTGAGGACCCTGGTGTTGCGCAGGGCGTAGTCGACCGGGGTGGCGATGCTGCCGTAGCGGCGCAGGGCGTTCTTGCGGCGCCAGCGGATCGGGGCGATCGTGGCGATCTCGCCGCCGGTCTTCAGGGCGGAGCGGTACTCGTCGACGGCCTCCTGGCTGTCTCGGAGCCTGGCCAGGACGTCGGCTGCGGCGCCCGCGTCGCGCTTGGCCACGGCCGCGGCCACGCCGCGCAGGGCGGTGGCCAGTTCGCCCAGGACCACCTTGGCCTGGCGGTCTGCCACGGTCAGGGGGTTCGCGGGGATCAGGGCGGTCACCGCCAGGCCGACCACGCCGCCGACCAGGGCGTCGACCATGCGGTCGAAGCCGCCGCCCGCGCTGGGCGGGAGCAGGGTCGCCACCAGGACCGCCGAGTTGGCGGACTGGAGGGCGATGACCGCGCCGCCGTCCAGGAGGACGGCGGCGGACATCGCCAGGACCACGGCCACCGCGATCTGCCACGTGCCGGAGCCGATGTGGGAGATCAGGACGTCGCCGATGCCGACGCCCACGGACACGCCGACGACCAGCTCGGCGACCCGCCGGGGGCGCTGCCCCAGCGAGACGCCGAGGCAGACGACGGCGGCGATGGGCGCGAAGAACGGGTGCGGGTGGCCGACCAGCCTCGTCGCCACGAACCAGGACAGGCCCGCGGCCACCGCTGCCTGGAGGATCGGCAGGGCCGTCATCCGCCACCGGCGCAGCCTGCGCGCCAGTTCGTCGCGCACAGCCATGTTCGGTCCCGGCCTACAGGCCGAGCTGGGCGGGGGCCGCGGGGTCGCTGTCGGCCAGGAACTTCGCGCAGCGGTCCTGCTCGGCCACCTCGCCGATGCCGCCCGCCGCGCGGGAGAGCGCGGCCAGCGAGCGCAGGAAGCCCTGGTTCGGGCGGTGCGCGAAGGGCACCGGGCCGAAGCCCTTCCAGCCCGCGCGGCGCAGCTGGTCCAGGCCGCGGTGGTAGCCGGTGCGGGCGTAGGCGTACGCGGCCACCGGGTCGTCGCCGTCCAGCGCCGTCTCGGCGAGCAGCGCCCACGCCTCGCTGAGGTCCGGGTAGGCCCGGACGACCTCGACCGGGGCGATCCCGGAGTCGACGGCGGCCTGCGCCTCGGGGCGCTCGGGCAGCAGCGTCGGCTCGGGGCCGAGCAGGTTCTCGTTCAGGCTCATGGTCGCCTAGCTTAGGAACATCCCCGCCGCCGCGGCGACCGCCGCCAACACCATGGCGGACACCAGCACCCCGGCGACGATCTTCACACGCACGCCCAGCACCCCACTCCTCGAACGGGCCGGGTGGCTCCCGGCGGGGCAACCCTGCCGGTCCGCGCCACGCGGGGCAACGTCCGCCACCCCATCGTGCGATGTGCGGAAAGGCCCGGAACAGGGGTGAGGCCCCTCCGGTCGCGTCGGACCGTGAGGGGCCTCACTCTTCTGCCCGGTCTTCGGCCTCCCCCGGTGCCGGGGGGGCGCCGCGACCGTCCGATCGGGACGGTCAGCCCGCGATCATCCGGCCGGAGGACTTGAGGTGCTCGCACGCCTGGGCGATGCGGGCGGCCATGCCCTGCTCGGCGGCCTTGAGGTAGCTGCGCGGGTCGTACGCCTTCTTGTTGCCGACCTCGCCGTCCACCTTGAGCACGCCGTCGTAGTTGCCGAACATGTGGCCGACGATCGGGCGGGTGAACGCGTACTGGGTGTCGGTGTCGATGTTCATCTTGATGACGCCGTAGGACACCGCCTCGTGGATCTCCTCCAGCAGCGAGCCGGAGCCGCCGTGGAAGACGAGGTCGAACGGCTTGGAGCCGGCCGGGAGGCCCAGCTTCTCGGCCACCACGTCCTGGCCCTGCTTGAGGATCTCGGGGCGCAGCTTGACGTTGCCCGGCTTGTAGACGCCGTGCACGTTGCCGAAGGTCGCCGCCACGAGGTAGCGGCCCTTCTCGCCCGCGCCGAGGGCGGCGACGGTCTTCAGGTAGTCCTCGGGCGTGGTGTACAGCTTGTCGTTGATCTCGTTGTCGACGCCGTCCTCCTCGCCGCCGACCACGCCGACCTCGATCTCGAGGATGATGCGGGCCTTGGCGGCCAGGTCGAGCAGGTCGGCCGCGATCTCCAGGTTCTCGTCGAGCGGCACCGCGGAGCCGTCCCACATGTGGGACTGGAACAGCGGGTTGAGGCCCTTGTCGACGCGCTCCTGGCTGATCGCGATCAGCGGGCGGACGTAGCCGTCCAGCTTGTCCTTGGGGCAGTGGTCGGTGTGCAGCGCGACGTTCACCGGGTACTTGTCGGCGACCACGTGCGCGAACTCCGCCAGCGCGACGGCGCCGGTGACCATGTCCTTGACCTTGGTGCCCGAGGCGAACTCGGCCCCGCCGGTCGAGACCTGGATGATCCCGTCGCTCTCGGCCTCCGCGAAACCTCGCAGGGCCGCGTTCAGGGTCTCGGACGAGGTCACGTTGATCGCGGGGTAGGCGAAGGAGTTCGCCTTGGCGCGGTCAAGCATCTCGGCGTAGACCTCGGGAGTTGCGATGGGCATCGGTAGGTCCTCCTCAGAGCCCGAACACCGTTGTCGCGGTTGATCCTACGACCACCGCTCAGCGGAAGATGATGATCACCGGCATAGTGGGTCCCATGGCGATCGCACGGTGGAACGGCGAGATCATCGCCGAGAGCGACCAGACCCAGGTGGTGGAGGGAAACCACTACTTCCCGGTCGATTCGGTGCACGCCCTGTTCCTGCGGCCCTCGGACACCACGTCCGTGTGCCACTGGAAGGGGACTGCCAACTACTACACGCTCCACGTCAACGGTGAGGACAACGTGGACGCCGCCTGGTACTACGCGGAACCGCTGGAGGCGGCGGCGAACATCAAGAACCACGTGGCGTTCTGGAAGGGCGTCGAGGTCACGCCGTGACGCCCTGACGGAAGGCGGGCGGGTCCCCGGCCGGCGGTCCGGTCGGGGAGCCGTGCGGCTATTCCCGCCTCCCGCGCTCTGTTCGGAACGTCGCACCCGGCCGCCGCGGGCGGGCGCGTCGGCGGTGGGCGGGGTTAGCGTCGGGTCCATGACGAAACTGGGCACCACCGACCTCGACGTCTCGCGCCTCAACCTGGGCGGCAACGTGTTCGGGTGGAGCGCGGACGAGGCCGCCTCCCACGCCGTGCTGGACGCGTTCACCGAGGCGGGCGGCAACTTCGTGGACACCGCCGACGTCTACTCGTCCTGGGCGCCCGGCCACTCCGGCGGCGAGTCCGAGACCGTGCTGGGCTCCTGGCTGGCCAAGCGCGGTCGCCGGGACGACGTGGTGATCGCCACGAAGGTCGGGATGCTGGAGGGCCTGGACAACCAGCGGGGCGAGACGATCGAGAAGGCCGTCGAGGGCTCGCTGCGCAGGCTCGGCGTGGAGCAGATCGACCTGTACTACGCGCACCGGGACGACCCGGAGACCCCGCTGGTGGAGACGCTGGCCGCCTACGACCGGCTGGTGCGGGCGGGCAAGGTCCGCTACGCCGCCGCGTCGAACTTCTCCGGCGACCGGCTGCGCGAGGCCGCGGCGATCGCCGAGCGGGAGGGCTTCGCCGGGTTCGTCGCGCTCCAGCCGAGGTACAACCTGGTGGAGCGGGGCGAGTACGAGCGCGACCTGGCGCCCGCGCTGACCGAGCTGGGGCTGCCGTCGCTGCCGTACTCCTCGCTGGCGTCGGGCTTCCTGTCCGGCAAGTACCGGCCGGGTGTCGAGGTGGAGAGCGTGCGCGCGGCGGGCGCGTCCCGGTACCTGGACGAGCGCGGGCTGGCGGTGCTGGCGGCGCTGGACGAGGTCGCGGACGCGCGCGGGGTGTCGCAGTCGGCGGTGGCGCTGGCGTGGCTGGCCGCGCAGCCGACCGTGGCCGCGCCGATCGCGAGCGCCCGCACGGTGGAGCAGCTGGAGCAGCTGCTGCCCGCCCTGACCCTGGACCTGTCGGCCGAGGAGGTCGCGCGGCTGAGCGCCGCCAGCGATGTTTAACCCGCCAGTAGCTAACGGCGGTTGAACCGGGCTACGGTGGCCTCCTCGTTCACCTGTTCGAGGAGGTCGCTGTGGTCGTCTCCGGGAACGTCGCGGGTAAGGGCGGCAAGGGGGTCGCCGACCGGGTCGTGCTGATCACCGGCGCGGCCAGGGGCATCGGCGCCGACACCGCGAGGCGGCTCGCCGCGCGCGGGGCGCGGGTCGCGCTGGTGGGCCTGGAGGGGGAGCTGCTGCGCGAGGTCGCCCGCGAGTGCGGCGGCCAGGCGTGGGAGGCGGACGTGACCGACGCCGAGGCGCTGCGGGCGGCCGTGGACGCCGCGGTGGCGCACTACGGGCGGTTGGACGCGGTGATCGCCAACGCCGGGGTCGCGGCGGCCGGGTTCGCCCGGTCGATGGACCCTGGGGTGTTCGAGCGGGTGATCGAGGTGAACCTGCTCGGGGTGTGGCGCACCGTCCGGGCCTGCCTGCCGCACCTGGTGGAGAGTCGGGGCTACTGCCTGGTGGTGTCCTCGCTCGCGGCGATCGCGCACGTGCCGGGCAACGCGGCGTACTCGGCGGCCAAGGCGGGCTGCGAGGCGTTCGCGGACAGCCTGCGCGCGGAGGTGCGGCACCTGGGCGTGGACGTCGGGGTCGCGTACTTCTCGTGGGTGTCGACCGACATGGTGGACGGGGTGCACGAGCACCCGGTGGTGGGGCCGCTGCGCCGCTCGCTGCCCGGTCCGGCCGGGCGGGTGCACTCGGTGGAGGCGGCCGGGAAGGCGCTGGTGCGCGCGGTGGCCAGGCGGTCGACCTCGGTGCACGCGCCGCGCTGGGTGGCGGTGGCGAAGCTGGTCAGGGGCGCGCTGCCGGGGCTGGTGACGCGCCGCTCGGCGGGCCGGATGGCCGAGGTCGACCGGCTGATGGCCGAGGCGGACAGCTCGGGCCTGGTGGGGCCGGGCGGGGCCGCGGGGGGCGCGCGGGGCCAGGTGGGGCCCCGGCGCCGGAGCCCGGGTCCGGGGGGGCGCGACCCCCCCGGGCGCCCGCCGCGGCCCCGCCCGGCCCCACCAGGCCCGAGCTGTCCGCCTCGGCCATCAGCCGGTCGACCTCGGCCATCCGGCCCGC
>NZ_JBQGCX010000905.1:0-5536 GCF_052038725.1 Actinosynnema sp. | reverse complement strand
CCACCAGCGCCAGCAGCACCTCCGGCGGCGTGCTCCCGTTGCAGGACAGCGCTTTCCGCAGGTCCGCCGACGGGTGCGCGAGCAGCTCCGCCGCCAGCTCGGCGGTGAGCGGCTGGCAGGCGGCGGCGTCCCTCGCGACCTCGACGACCGGATCGCGCACCAGTGCCGCGACGACGTCGGCGGGCAGCCCCTCCCCGCGCTCGGCCAACCGGGCGCGCACCTCGGGATCGGGGTGCGCGGCGACGCGGCGCACGAGGTCGGGGTCCGCGCCGGGGCGCGCGGCGACCACCACCGCCAGCCGGTCGTCCTCGGTGGGGACGTCACCGGGCGCGATCGCGCCGGACTCCAGCAGCGCGGCCACGACCGACCCGTCGCCGGAGTCCAGCAGCGCCCGCGCCTGCGCGGGCGAGAGGTCGCCCCGCTGGGCCAGGTCGAGCTTCAGGTCGAGACCGGCGGTGGCGATGAGCTGGTCCAGCAGCGCGGTGGGCAACGCCGGGTTCTCGGCCAGCCCGGACAACCGCACGTCGCGCTCCAGCAACCAGACCCCCACGCCACACCGAATCCGGGCACCCCGGAGAAGAGGCCGGACGCGACCGTCGGCAGCCCCTGACAAACCCAGGTCGATCATCGGGGAGCGGACAGCGGGAAAGCCACCCCTTTTCACCGGGCGATCCGGGGAGAACCGGGTGATTTCCCAGCCCTGCCGCGAACCCGAGCCGGGGCGGAACCCGCCCGGCGGGAACCGCCCCGGCGCGATCCCCGGAAGGAGAACCGCCCCCCGACACCGTTGTCGGGGGGCGGCGGTCAGTGGAGGGGCGGCGCTGCCCTCCCGCTGCTGTCGCGGCGCACCTCGTCGTGCGCCGCAGCCCCGGGTCCGGTCAGACCACGGCCAGCGGCAGCTGGTTCGGGATCACCGGGGACGGCAGGTCGGACGAGCCGGTCAGGTAGCGGTCGACCGCGTTGGCCACCGAGCGGCCCTCGGCGATCGCCCACACCACCAGGGACGCGCCCCGGTGCGCGTCGCCGCAGACGAACACGCCGGGCGCGCTGGTCTGCCAGTCCGAACCGCACGAGATCGTGCTGCGGGCGCTCAGGGAGATGCCCAGCCCGTCCAGCAGCGGCATCTGCTCGACGCCCTCGAAGCCGATCGCGAGCAGCACCAGGTCGGCGGGCAGCTCCTCGACCTCCTCGGACATCGGCACCACCACGCGCTTGCCGGTGGAGTCCCGCTGCACCTTCACCTTGCGCAGCTTGACCGCCGTGACGCGCCCGTCCTCGCCGGTGAACTCCTCGACGGCCACGGCGAACCGCCGCTCGCCGCCCTCCTCGTGCGCCGCGTAGGTGCGCAGGATCCACGGCCACACCGGCCACGGGGACCGCGCGTCGTCGCGCTGCGACGGGGGCTGCGGGTACTGGTCGAGCTGCGTCACCGACAGCGCGCCCTGCCGCACGGCCGTTCCGTAGCAGTCCGCGCCGGTGTCGCCGCCGCCGATGACCACCACGTGCTTGCCCGCCGCGCTGATCGCGGGGGCCCCGTCGCCCTCGCACGCGCGGTTGGCGGGCACCAGGTGCTCCATCGCCAGGTGGACGCCGTCGAGCGAGCGGCCGGGCGTGGTCGTGTCGTCGCGACCGCGCAGCGCGCCGACCGCGAGCACCACGGCGTCGAACGACGCGCGCAGCTCCTCCACGGTCAGGTCGACGCCGACCTCGCAGCCGGTGACGAACTTCGTGCCCTCCTTGCGCAGCTGCGCGAGGCGCCGGTCGAGGACCTTCTTCTCCATCTTGAACTCGGGGATGCCGTACCGCAGCAGCCCGCCGAGCCGGTCGTCCCGCTCGTACACGGTGACCTCGTGCCCGGCGCGGGTGAGCTGCTGGGCGGCGGCCAGCCCGGCGGGGCCGGAGCCGACCACGGCGACCTTCTTGCCCGAGGACACCTGGGACTGGCTGGCCTTGACCGAGCCGTTCTCCCACGCGGTGTCGGCGATGGCCTGCTCGACCCGCTTGATCGCCACCGCTCCCCCGGCGTCGGGGGTGATGGCGAGCACGCACGCCGCCTCGCAGGGCGCCGGGCACAGCCTGCCGGTGAACTCCGGGAAGTTGTTGGTCGCGTGCAGCCGGTGCGACGCGGACTCCCAGTCGCCCCGGCGGACCAGGTCGTTCCACTCGGGGATCAGGTTGCCGAGCGGGCAGCCCGCGCTGCCGGAGTGGCAGAACGGGACGCCGCAGTCCATGCACCGGGTGGCCTGGACGCGGACCTGCGCCTCGCGGACCTCCGGCCCCTGGTCGAGGTAGACCTCGTCCCAGTCGGCGGCGCGCTCGGCCGCGGGCCGCTTCCTGGCCTCGGCGCGGGTGTGCTTGAGAAAGCCCTGGGGGTCAGCCACGGGAGGCCTCCATGATCGCCTGGTCGACGTCCCGGCCCTCCGCGCGAGCGAGCCTCATCGCTTCGAGCACGCGCTGGTAGTCCCTGGGCATGACCTTCGTGAACACCGCGGACCGCCGGGGCCAGTCGCCGAGCAGCGACGCGGCCACGGCCGATCCGGTGAGCTGGTGGTGCCGCTCGACTACCGCGCGCACCCAGCGCTGGTCGACGCCGCTGGGCCGCTGGAGCTCGACCATCTCCTTGTTGACGGCCTTGGGGTCGAGGTCGAGCACGAACGCGATGCCGCCGGACATGCCCGCGGCCAGGTTGCGCCCGGTCGGTCCGAGCACGACGGCGCGACCGCCGGTCATGTACTCGAACGCGTGGTCGCCGACGCCCTCGGACACGGCCAGCGCGCCGGAGTTGCGCACGCAGAACCGCTCGCCGACCCGGCCGCGCAGGAACAGCTCGCCCGCGGTGGCGCCGTAGCCGATGACGTTGCCCGCGATGACCTGCCGCTCGGCGGCGAACGGCGCGTCGGGGTGCGGTCGCACCACGATCCGGCCGCCGGACAGGCCCTTGCCGACGTAGTCGTTGGCGTCGCCGATCATCTCCAGCGTGACGCCGCGCGGCAGGAACGCGCCGAGCGACTGGCCTGCGGAGCCGGTGAACTGCACGTGGATGGTGTCGTCGGGCAGCCCGTCGCCGCCGAAGCGGCGGGTGACCTCGGCGCCCAGCAGGGTGCCGACGGTGCGGTTGACGTTGCGCAGCGGCAGTTCCAGGCGCACCGGGTGCGCGTCCTCCAGCGCCGCCTCGGCGAGCTGGATGAGCGTGCGGTCGAGCGCCTGGTCGAGGCCGTGGTCCTGGTCGCGGACCCGGCGCTTGGCCGTGCGGTACGGGGTCTCGGGCACCGCGAACACCGGGGTCAGGTCGAGCCCGTCGGCCTTCCAGTGCTCGATGGCCTCGTCGGTGCGCAGCAGCTCCGCGTGGCCGACGGCCTCGTCGATGGTGCGGAAGCCGAGCGCGGCCAGGTGCTCCCTGACCTCCTGGGCGACGAACTCGAAGAAGTTCACCACGTGGTCGGCCTGCCCGGTGTACCGCTTGCGCAGCTCCGGGTTCTGGGTGGCCACGCCCACCGGGCAGGTGTCCAGGTGGCACACGCGCATCATGACGCAGCCCGCGACGATCAGCGGCGCGGTGGCGAAGCCGAACTCCTCGGCGCCCAGCAGCGCGGCGACGATCACGTCGCGGCCGGTGCGCATGGCCCCGTCGACCTGCACGGTGATGCGGTCGCGCAGGCCGTTGAGCAGCAGCGTCTGCTGGGTCTCGGCCAGGCCGATCTCCCACGGGGTGCCCGCGTGCTTGAGCGAGTTCATCGGGGACGCGCCGGTGCCGCCGTCGTGGCCGGAGACCAGCACGACGTCCGCGTGCGCCTTCGCCACGCCCGCCGCGACCGTGCCGACGCCGAGCGCGGAGACCAGCTTCACGTGGACGCGGGCCCGCTCGTTGGCGTTCTTGAGGTCGTGGATGAGCTGGGCGAGGTCCTCGATGGAGTAGATGTCGTGGTGCGGCGGCGGGGAGATCAGGCCGACGCCGGGCGTGGAGTGCCGGGTGCGGGCGATCCACGGGTACACCTTGTAGCCGGGCAGCTGGCCGCCCTCGCCGGGCTTCGCGCCCTGCGCCATCTTGATCTGGATGTCGCTGGCGTTGACCAGGTACTCGCTGGTGACGCCGAACCGGCCGCTGGCGACCTGCTTGACGGCGGAGCGGCGCTCCGGGTCGTGCAGGCGCTCGGGGTCCTCGCCGCCCTCGCCGCTGTTGGACCGGCCGCCGAGCCGGTTCATCGCGATCGCGAGGGTCTCGTGGGCCTCGGAGGAGATGGAGCCGTAGGACATCGCGCCGGTGTTGAACCGCTTGACGATGGCGCTGACCGGCTCGACCTCGTCGATCGGGATCGGCGTGCGGCCCTCGGTGCGGAAGGAGAACAGGCCGCGCAGGGTGCCGCCCTGGCGGGCGAGCTGCTCGACCTCCTCGGTGTACCGGCGGTACACGTCGGCCTTGCGGGTCTTGGCGGCGTGCTGGAGCAGGAACACCGTCTCGGGGGTGAACAGGTGCAGCTCGCCCTCGCGGCGGTACGAGTACTCGCCGCCGACCTCCAGGCGCCGGTGCACGCGGTCGGTCGGGTTGTCCGGGTGGGCGCGGCGGTGCCGCAGCGCGACCTCCTTGGCGAGCACGTCCAGGCCTGCGCCCCCGAGCTTGGAGACGGTGCCGGTGAAGTACTCGTCGAGCAGGTCGGTGGACAGGCCGACGGCCTCGAAGACCTGGGCGGCGGTGTACGCGCCGACCGTGGAGATGCCCATCTTGGACATGATCTTCAAGGTGCCCTTGACCAGGGCCTTGACGTAGTTGCGGATGGCCTTGCGGGGCTCGATGCCGCTGATCGCGCCCTGCCGGACCAGGTCCTCGATGGTCTCGAAGGCCAGGTACGGGTTCACGGCGGCGGCGCCGTAGCCGAGCAGCGCGGCGATGTGGTGCACCTCGCGGGCGTCGCCGGTCTCGACGACGAGCGCGACGCGCAGCCGCTCCTTGGTGCGCACCAGGTGGTGGTGCACGGCGGAGACCAGCAGCAGCGACGGGATGGGCGCGAGCCGGTGGTCGGAGTCGCGGTCGGACAGCACCAGGGTGCGGGCGCCCGCGGCGATGGCCTCGGACGCCTCGCGGCGCACCCGCTCGACGGCCTCGCGCAGCGCCTCGCCGCCGCCGTCCACGTCGTACAGGCCGCTCAGGACGGTGCAGGCGAAGCCGGGCAGGTCCCCGTCGTCGTTGACGTGGATCAGCTTGGCCAGCTCGTCGTTGTCGATGACGGGGTAGGCCAGCTTGATGTGCCTGCACGAGACCGGGCTCGGGTCGAGCAGGTTCTGCTCGGGGCCCATGACGCGGGAGACGGAGGTGACGATCTCCTCGCGGATGGCGTCCAGCGGCGGGTTGGTGACCTGCGCGAAGTTCTGGACGAAGTAGTCGTAGAGCAGCCGGGGGCGCTGGGAGAGCGCGGCCACCGGGGTGTCGGTGCCCATCGAGGCGAGCGGCTCCATGCCGCCCACGGACATGGGAGCGAGCAGGATGCGCAGCTCTTCCTCGGTGTAGCCGAAGGTGAGCTGGCGGCGCAGCACGGACTCG
>NZ_JBQGCX010000904.1:0-2184 GCF_052038725.1 Actinosynnema sp. | reverse complement strand
GGATCGGGGATGTGCGCCAAGTACGCGGGACTCAGCGGCCGGCATTCACGCGAGCACCCTCTGGCCATCACGCTACTCTCACCCATCGACGTCGGTCGGATTCAGGTCATGGGTGGCTGCGCTGCGCAGTGGTGTTCTGGGCTTAGCTCAAGGCGGGATGGGTCTAGTGGTCCGACTGCAGAACCGTCTCGCGGGCCGCGCAAGGCGCGGCGATTCGCAATCCATCCACACCCACGTAGTTGGCGCCTCGTCCCGGCAGGGGGTCGGTTATGATCGTGCGCCATGACCGCGGACTGTCACGATTCGATCATCGACGCCTTGGTGATGCCCCACTGCGCAAGTTGTGGCACCGTGGTCGTCGACCATGGCGTCGGGTTTCGCTGCCGTCTTTGCGCAGTCTCTTATCTGCCCTCCTACCGCCCCGCATCCGAATCTTGAGCGGCGGGTTGCCCGGACTGGGGCGTCGGCGCTAGCAATCCATCTGGCCCGGGGCGGCTGGCGCAGGACAGCTCTCTCAGCTTGACTGTCCCGGCTCCCTCTCCCGCCGTCCCTAGCTGGTTTCTACGCCGCGCCAAATCTTGGCGGGGGCCCGGTTGGACCTGAAAGGCGCGGGCGACGCCGCGGATCCCTCTTCGCCGTAGAGGCGGACGTACCAGAACACGCCCTCTTGCGATGTGAGCTCGCGCATCATCGGGTCGAGGGTGTTGAGCCAGAACGCCGCCATTGCCGGGGCGGCGTCGTGGCGTGCTGCCTCGAACGCGTACCAGAGTGCGGTGAGCCGTTCGACGGCCTCGAAGTTGTCGAACCAGTTCGGATCCCACCGGAACGGGCCGGGCTTGCGCTGATAGTTGGGCAGGAGCCAGTCGTCGACGAAGTCGTACACCGACAGGTAGAGCGGTTCCCGGGGCGGCTCGGCCGCGGCGTCGATCGCCGCGGCGTCGTCCAGGTCGTCGTCTTCGTAGGTCATCGGCGGGCCTCCTGTGCCGGCTGTGCGCGCCGTGCGGCGCGCTGCTCGTAGTAGGTCTGTGACGTCTTCACCGCGGCCGCGTAAGGCCGCTCGGAGACGTGCACGAGCTTGACCAGCGCCGCGGGGGTCTGTGTGGCGATCATGACCGCGCGGCCACCGGGAAGAGCGGTGAGGTCTGCGACGTCGAAGATCCGCTCACGCTGAATGGATGTGGTGATCGACGTCCCGCGGTACTGCGCGGAGCGGGATCGCTTGACCGTGTCGAAGTCACCGATGGCTTGCGAGACGAACGACAGGTACTTGTCCTCGGAGAGCCCCGAGCCGACAACGCGGACGTTCGCGGCCGACCACAGCTTCCCCATGCCCGTCTCTCCGAACGCTTCCACGCCCTGCTGCCAGGACTGGAAGAACGTCGAGAGGACGATTCCGCGGGAACCGTAGTGCGAATACTTGTCGGGGAGCTCACGCCACCGGCAGACGTTCGCGGCCTCGTCGAGCACCCCGAGGAGCGGGGTTTGCAGGCGCCCTCCCGGCTGGAGGGAGCCGACACGTTCTGCCGCCTCGAGCACCGCCATTGTCAGGGCGGCGGTGATCGCACGCGCCGATCCCCCGCCCTCGGCGGAGATCAGGTAGAGCGTGTCGGTGGAAGTCACGAACCGGTACGGGTCGAAATGGGGTCGGCCGTTACCGGCGTCGGTGATCCACGGGAGCACCTTCGGGTTGCCGAGCAAACCGATCCAGGGGCGCAGCGTCCCGTAGACGCCGTCGCGCTGCTTGGACGTGAGGCCCTGAGTCTCCCCCAGCGCCTGCCCCTGGGCGAGCTGCCCGTGACGAATGAGGATCGCAGCCGGATCGTCTACCTTCTCGTCGGGGTTGTTCGCCCACCGGAACACGTCCGTGATCGGCCGCTTGTCCAGCGCCGCGGCGAGGAACAACCGCGCCAGCGTCTCCCGGCCAGCGCTGTTGAAGTAGGCGTCCTGGGAGGCGTTGGCGGACTCCGCGGCGGACTGGAACACCGCCGTCAGCTTCTCCGCCGTCTCCATGTCGACGACGAAGCTCAGCGGGTTCCACCACCAGTCGGATGCCTCCCCGATGATGCCCTGCACGTCGTGAACCCACACGACCCCACGGTCCGAGCGGGGCCCGCGGGTCATGTCGACGATGTCGCGCTTGTTCGAGGTGGCCAGAACGGGACCGTTGGACTCGAGGATCTGCGG
>NZ_JBQGCX010000903.1:0-4760 GCF_052038725.1 Actinosynnema sp. | reverse complement strand
GCGGGCCCGGCGTCAGCGGACCTGGACCACCTCGACCGGCAGGCCGGGGTTGGTCGACAGCGACAGGCCCGAGGGCTTCGCGCCCGCCGCCACGAGGTGCGCGCCGATCGCGGCGATCATCGCGCCGTTGTCGGTGCACAGCCGGGGGCTGGGCACCCGCAGGGTGATGCCCGCGTCCGCGCACCGCTCGGCGGCGAGCCCGGACAGCCGCGAGTTCGCCGCGACCCCGCCGGAGATCACCAGCGTGTCCACGTCGAGGTCCCGGCACGCCCGGATCGCCTTGGCGGTCAGCACGTCGGCCACCGCCTCCTGGAACGACGCGGCGACGTCGGCCAGCGGCACCTCCTCGCCCGCGGCCTCCCGGCGCTCGACCCAGCGGGCGACGGAGGTCTTCAGGCCGGAGAAGGAGAAGTCGTACTTGGCGTCGCGCGGCCCGGTCAGCCCCCTGGGGAAGGCGATGGCGCACCCGTCGCCCTGCTTGGCGAGCTTGTCGATGGGCGGGCCGCCGGGGTAGGGCAGGTCGAGCAGCCGGGCGACCTTGTCGTAGGCCTCGCCCGCCGCGTCGTCCACCGTGGACCCGATCTCGGTGATGCTCGACGCCAGGCCCTCCACGAGCAGCAGCTGGGAGTGCCCGCCGGACACCAGCAGCGCCAGGCAGCGCTCGGGCAGCGGCCCGTGCTGGAGGGTGTCGGCGGCGACGTGGCCCGCCAGGTGGTTGACGCCGTAGAGGGGCTTGTTCAGCGCGGCGGCGTACGCCTTGGCGGCGGAGACGCCGACCAGCAGCGCGCCCGCGAGGCCGGGCCCCGCGGTGACGGCGATGGCGTCGATCTGCGCGAGGTCGACGTCGGCCTTGGCCAGCGCCCGCCGCATCGACGGGACCATGGCCTCCAGGTGCGCCCTGGACGCGACCTCGGGGACGACGCCGCCGAACCGGGCGTGCTGCTCGACGCTGGAGGCGACCTCGTCGGCCAGCAGCTCCACGCCGCCATCGGCGCCGAGGCGGACGATGCCCGCGCCGGTCTCGTCGCAGCTGCTCTCGATGCCGAGGATGAGCCGGTCAGTCACGGTTCGCGGGCCTTCCCATGGTGTACGCGTCGGCCCCGGAGGGCTGGTAGTAGCGGCGGCGCAGGCCGAGGCGCTCGAAGCCGTGCGCCAGGTAGAGGCCGATGGCGCTCTCGTTGTCGGTGCGGACCTCCAGGAACACCGGGAGGCCGTCCCGGTCGGCCCGCTCCAGCAGCGCGCGGAGCAGGGCCTTGCCGATGCCCCTGCCCTGCCAGGCGGTCTCGACGGCGATCGTGTGGACGCTGCTCTCGAAGTCGGTCAGGCCCAGCCCCGCGTAGCCGACCAGCTCGCCGTCCGCGTAGGCGCCGAGGTAGAGGTTGCCCGCGTCCAGCTCGCTCAGGAACGAGCCCTCGCTCCACGGGTCGTCGCCGGGGAACAGCCGGTGCTCGATCTCGACGCAGCGCGGGACGTCCTCGTGGCGCAGCGGCGACAGCACCACCGTGCCGGTGTTCACGGGCGGGTCACCCGCTTGCGGCCGGTGGGCTCGACGGCGTCGGGTCGGCGCAGGTAGAGGGGGGTGAGCGGGGCCGGTTCGGCGCCGGAGAGCAGCGCGTCGGCCGCGGCGGCGACCAGGCCCGCCGGGGACGGGTGGTCGTGGCCCGCCCGCACGGGCAGGCCGAGCACCTCGGCGTAGAGCGCGGCGCCCTCGCCGACGGCCCCGGCCAGGCCGAGTCCGGGCAGCTTCCCCGCCAGCTCGGCGGGGCGCTCGACGTCCGGGCCCTGGGTGCGGCGGCCGTCCGCGTCGTAGGCGGCCCAGTAGACCTCGCGGCGGCGGGCGTCCGTGGCGACCAGCAGCGGCGCGCCTGCCGACGCGCCGGAGACCAGGGCGTCGTGCGCCAGCGCGTCGGTGGTGGCGACCGGGTGCACGGGGCGGTCGAGGGCGTGGCCGAGCGCGGCGGCGGTGACCAGGCCGACGCGCAGCCCGGTGAACGGGCCAGGGCCCGCGCCGACCACGATCGCGTCCACGTCGGCGAGCGAGCGGCCCGCGTCCGCGAGCGCGTCGGTCAGGTGCGGCGTGAGGAGCTCGCCGTGCGCCTTGGCGTCGACCGTGACCCGCTGGGCCAGGGTCCTCGGCGGCGAACCGGCTTCGAGCTCCACGACCCCTGCGGTCACTGCGGGCGTGGCGGTGTCCAAGGCGAGCACTAGCACCGGGTCACTGTACGGGTGCGCGCGCCGGGGCTGGACTTGACGTCCACGTCAACACCGATGATGCCGTGGTGCGCATCGGGGAACTGGCCAGGCGCTGCGGCACGACGACGCGGGCGCTGCGCTACTACGAGTCACTGGGGCTGCTGCCGGACCGGCGCGGTCCGAACGGCAGGCGCGAGTACGAGGAGTCGGACCTGCGGCTGGTCACCGAGATCAGGTCGCTGACCGGCATCGGGTTCGCGCTGGAGGACACCCGGCCGTTCGTGGAGTGCCTGCGCGACGGCAACGCGAGCGGCGGGTCGTGCCCGGCGTCGGTGGCGGTGTACCGGCGCAAGCTCGCCGAGATCGAGGAGTGCATCGCGGGTCTCGAGGTGGCCAGGGAGCGGGTGCGCGAACAGCTCGCCTCGGCGGAGGCCGAGGCCAGGCGGAAGGGGAAGTCGTGCGGGAGCTGACCGACGGGACGTTCGGGGCGGGCATCGCCGAGGGGCTGCACCTGGTGGAGTTCGGGGCGAGGTGGTGCCCGCCGTGCCGGGTGGTGGAGCCGGTGCTGGAGGAGCTGGACCGGGAGCTGCCGGGGCTGGTGGTGAGCCGGGTCGACGTGGACGCGAGCCCCGCGGTGGCGCGGGACGCGCGGATCATGTCGGCGCCGACGCTGAACCTGTACCGGGACGGGGAGCTGGTGGCGCAGTCGATCGGCGCGAGGCCGAAGTCGCGGTTGGTGACGTGGCTCGAACCGCACTTGTGACCGGGGGCGGGCGGCGGCACGGTGTAGCCCATGCTGCTGCCCGCTCTGACCGACGCCGCCCTCGCCGACGCCGTCGCCGACAAGACCGCGCTCCGCTTCCCCGACGGGGAGCTGACCTACCGGGAGCTGGCCGCGCGGGCCCGCGCCGTCGCGCACGGGCTCGTGGGCAGGCGGCTGGTCGCGGTGTGGGCCAGGCCGACCCCGGAGACCTGCGTGACCGTGGTCGGCGCGCTGCTGGCCGGGGTGCCGGTGGTGCCGCTGAACCCGAGGATCGGCGAGCGGGAGCTGCGGCACGTGCTGGACGACAGCGCGCCCGAGCTGGTGGTCGACGGCGAGCCGCCCTCCGGGCCCGAGGTCCCGCTGCCCGAGCCGGACGCCGAGGCGCCCGCGCTGGTGATCTACACCTCGGGCACGACCGGGCCGCCGAAGGGCGTCGTGCTGCCGAGGCGGGCGCTGGCGGCGAACCTGGACGCGCTGGCCGCCGCCTGGGCGTGGACCGGGGACGACGTGGTGGTGCACGGGCTGCCGCTGTTCCACGTGCACGGGCTGTGCCTCGGCGTGCTGGGGCCGCTGCGGCGGGGCGGGACCGCGCACCACCTGGGGTCGTTCACCGTGGAGGCCGCCGCCGAGGCGCTGGCCGGGGACGGGACGGTCCTGTTCGGCGTGCCGACGATGTACCACCGCATCGCGCAGGCCCCGGAGCACGCGGGGGCGTTCGGGAGGGCGCGGCTGCTGGTGTCCGGGTCGGCGGCGCTGCCCGCGGCGGTGCACGAGCGGATCAGCGCGCTGACCGGGCAGCGGGTGGTGGAGCGGTACGGGATGACCGAGACGCTGATCATCACGAGCGTGCGGGCGGACGGCGACCGGCGGCCGGGCGCGGTCGGGACCGCGCTGGACGGGACGGCGGTGCGGGTGGTGGGCGAGCCGGGTGAGATCGGCGAGGTCGAGGTGCGCGGGCCGGGGCTGTTCACCGAGTACCTGAACCGGCCCGACGCCACGCGGGAGGCGTTCCGGGACGGCTGGTTCCGGACCGGGGACCTGGCGGTGCTGGAGCCGGACGGGTACCTGCGGATCGTGGGGCGGCGGGCCACCGACCTGATCAAGAGCGGCGGGTACAAGATCGGGGCGGGCGAGATCGAGAACGCGCTGCTGGAGCACCCGGACGTGGCCGAGGTCGCGGTGGTCGGCGAGCCGGACGAGGACCTCGGCGAGCGGGTCGTGGCGTGGGTGGTGGCCGCGGGCCGGGAGCCCGCGCTGGAGGAGCTGGCCGACCACGTGGCCGGGCTGCTGGCCCCGCACAAGCGACCGCGCGCGCTGGTGCTCGTGGACTCGTTGCCGCGCAACGACCTCGGCAAGGTGCTCAAGCGGGAGCTGCGGCGGTGAGCGACCCGCTCGGGTGGCCGGGTCACGCCGAGCGGTTGGCGCGGGCGCGGGCCAGGTCGGGCGCGGCGGAGTCGGTCGGCTGGGTGCGGTGGGGCGGCGCGGTGGTCGTGGAGTTCGACTTCCGCTTCCTCGGCGGGTCGGTGGGCGCGGGGGCCGGGCAGGCGCTGGTGGACGCGTTCGGCGCGGCGGTGGCCGAGGGGCTGCCGGGGGTGTCGCTGATCGCCACCGGGGGCAGCCGGGTGCACGAGGGCGTGGTGGCGCTGCGGCAGTTGCAGCGGGTGGCGCGGGCGCGGGCGGAGCACCGGGCGGCCGGGCTGGGGCACGTGGCGGTGCTGCGCGACCCGACCACCGGCGGCGGCTGGGCGGCGCTGGGCGCGGGGGCCGACGTGGTGCTGGGGGTGGCGGGGGCGCAGGTCGGCTT